>JBJMUK010000115.1:0-6126 GCA_045811225.1 Sphingomicrobium sp.
GGCGGCGCGGACGCGCCTCCTCTTCTGAAGGCATATCGACGCGAACCCCGATTGCCGGAGGCAAGGCATCGAACGGAAGCCCGCTGGTCGGTGCCTCTCCGTTCTGAGCCGCTGCAACGCTGCCACGATCACCTTCGGTCACCGTTCGCTCGCCGCTGCCCTCGTCATTCCGCTCATCACGGGTGAAACGCCGGCGCGGACGCTCACCGCGCTCCGGACGCTCGTTGTGTTCCGGACGATCCGTTCGCTCGGGTCGATTCGCGCGTTCCTGCCGCTCGGGGCGTTCCTGCCGCTCCTGGCGCTCACCACGATCCTGGCGGTTGCTGCGGGGACGGCGCTCGGCCTGTTCCTCTTCGCCGGCCTGATCGACGTCACCGTCCATCAGATCCTCCTCGCCATCGTCCTCATCAAGGTCGTCACCACGCTGCGGGCGCTGATCCTCGAACCGTGCACGGCTCTCGCTGAGCACACGGAAGTAATGGTCTGCGAACTGCAGATAATATTCGGTTTGAACCCGGTCACCAGCAAGCTGGGCGTCCCGAGCCATGCTCTTGTACTTCTCGAGCAGCTGCGCGGCGTTGCCACGCTGGCGGTTATCCTGGCGATTGCCTTCCGGCCGTCCGCCAATGTTCTGAGGCCGCTGTCCCCCGCGACCGCGACGGCGGCCACCCTGACGATTATTGATCAAATCCCACTTCCTTCAAAGCAGAAGACGCTTCCCCCTGGCGCTAAGCAGGCAAGCGGCGCCAGTGCGCGGCTTGGACCCTTTCGTTCCGGTCTACGCTGTCTCTAGCGTTTCGCGAACGGCCGATTGCATCGGGGGTTGGGAACGGGGTTCGCTCAGCTTCTTGTCAAGGGAGCGGGCCCGGCCCTGCTGTAGGATGTAGTGATCCTACACCGCAATGCCAAGCAATTTCGTTCAAACCCAGGTTAACAGTATGGCCCGATCCCGCTCCGCAAGGTCCGTTGCGATCTGTGCCTGCAGGCCAGACTGTGTCAGCAAGGCAACAGCCGCAGCCCCCTGATCATGTCCGATTTCAATTGCGGCAAGGCCTCCACGGGCCAGCAGCCGGGGCAGCTGGACTGCAAGCAGGCGATAATTGTCCAAGCCGTCCCCGCCGCCGAACAGTGCTTCCGCGGGTTCATGCTCTGCGACGCCGGGGCCAAGCACCGCATTCTCGGCTACATAGGGAGGGTTACAGAGCACCAGGTCGAATTGCTCGTCTACGCCCTCGGCCCAGTTGCCAAGCCTGAGTTCGCAACGCCCCTCAAAGCCGAGACGGCGGGCGTTGGCGGCCGCATAGGACAAGGCGCGCCGAGAAACGTCGATTCCCAAACCGGATGCTTCCGGCCAGATATCGAGCGCCGCTAGCAGAAGAGTTCCCGGACCGGTCCCAAGATCGAGGATTCGTCGCGGCCCGGCGCCCTCTGCAAAATGCTCTATCGCCGAGGCGATCAGCACCTCGCTGTCCGGACGCGGGATCAGCACGCCCGGGCCAACGTGCAACTCAATGTTCCAGAAGGCACGGCGCCCGGTGATGTAGGCGACAGGCTCCCCGCCTTTGCGTCGGTTGACCATCTCCGCGAAACGGTCCGGCACCGGGCGATCAGGTGGAGCGAGGAGCAGGCGATCGCGATCGATTCCCAAGGCGTCGGCGAGCAAGATTTCGGCATCCAGGCGCGCGGTATCGCTAGTGGAACTCAGCTCGCGGGCAGCATCGGCGAGCGCCCGAGTAAGCGGCTTCACGCTTCTTCGAGGCCCGCCAGGCGCTCTGCTTCATCCTCGGCAATCAGCGCAGTGATAAGCTCGTCCAATCCAGGTCCCTCTAGAATCGCGTCCAGTTTATGGAGCGTGAGGTTTATCCGGTGATCGGTCACTCGTCCCTGCGGGAAGTTATAGGTTCGGATGCGCTCTGACCGATCCCCGGAACCGACCATCGATTTTCTTGCGCCCGCGCGTTCATTGGCCAGCCGCTCGCGCTCCAGTTCAAACAGCCGCGTCCGAAGCACTTTTAGGGCTTTCGCCTTGTTCTTGTGCTGAGACTTCTCATCCTGCTGAATCACTACCAGGCCTGACGGGAGGTGGGTGATGCGGACGGCGCTATCCGTCGTGTTGACCGATTGGCCTCCGGGGCCCGACGAACGGTAGACGTCGATCCGCAGATCTTTCTCATCGATCTGGACGTCGACTTCCTCGGCTTCCGGAAGCACCGCCACGGTCGCCGCCGACGTATGGATGCGACCGCCGCTTTCTGTCGCCGGCACACGTTGAACACGGTGCACGCCACTTTCGAATTTCAGCCGGGCAAACACGCCCGCACCGCTAATCGAGGCGACCGCTTCCTTGTATCCGCCGACATCCGACGAAGAGGCTGAGATGAGTTCGAAGCGCCACCCCTGCTCCTCGGCATAGCGCTGATACATCCGGAGTAGATCTCCACCGAAAAGGGCCGCCTCGTCACCGCCGGTCCCGGCGCGCACCTCCAGCATTGCTGCGCGTTCGTCGGCGGCGTCGCGCGGCAGCAGCTTGAGCGCGAGCGACCGCTCTGCTTCGGGCAACTTGACCTCAATGCTCTGCAGTTCGTCGGATGCCATCTGGCGCAGTTCGTCGTCCGCGTCCTTGGTCATCGACAGCAGGCTTTCCCGCTCGGCACGAAGGCGACGGACTTCCCGTGCGGCCGCTGCGACAGGCTCGACCGCGGCATATTCCTTCGACAGGCGGACGAATTCATCCGGCGAGAGATCCGAACCGGCGAGCGCTTTCGCAAGCTCGTGCTTCCGCGACTCAATGGACGCGATCCGTTGCGACGAAATACGCGTCACGCCTGGAGAGCCTCGGCCACTTGCTCGAGGGGAACGGAGTGCTGCTCGCCAGTGGCAAGGTTCTTCAGTTGCCCCTCAGCGCGATCCAACTCGTCATCCCCGAGAATGAGGGCGTAACCCGCTCCACTCGCATTTGCCCGGCTGAGCCGCTTCTTCATATTGCCCCGATACGCCATGTCCACGGCCAGGCCCGCAGCCCTGAGTGCATTCAAAATGCCTTGGCCTGCAAGCTCCGCCCGATCTCCAAGCGGAATGATGACCAGTTTCGGCCCCGCATCTACCGGCATGTCGATCATCATCGCGAGCCGTTCGATACCGGCTGCCCAGCCCACTGCCGGGGTGTGCGGACCCCCCAGGCCTTCGACAAGCCCGTCGTAGCGGCCGCCGGCCAACAGGGTCCCCTGAGCTCCCAGGCGGTCAGTGACGAACTCGAATGCGGTATGGCGATAATAATCTAGGCCCCGCACGAGGCGCGGATCTCGCGTCCATCGAACACCGGCAGCGTCCAGCCCAGCGGTTACCGCCCCAAAAAAGTCCGCAGCTTCCACCGTTAGGTGCTCATCGATGGTCGGCGCCTCCGCAGCCAAGGTGCGGTCGCCCGGGTCCTTGCTGTCCAGAATCCTGAGAGGATTGCGCTCAAGCCGACCGCGGCTTTCTTCGGAAAGGTCCCCTTGGTGATCTCCGAAATAGTCGATCAACGCGCCGCGCCAGGCAGTACGCGTGTCGGGATCGCCAAGAGTGTTCAGCTGAAGGATCACGCCTTCACCGATTCCTAGCTCCTTCAGCAGCAGGTCCGCAAAGCAGAGCAACTCCACGTCTGCCGCGGGTTCGGGCGCGCCCAGTACTTCGGCATCCAGTTGGTGGAACTGGCGAAATCGTCCTTTCTGCGGACGCTCATAGCGGAACGCCGGACCGTGCGTAGCGACCTTAAGCGGAGCGAACTGTTGCCAACCTTCCGAGAGATAGGCCCGGGCGATACCCGCAGTGAATTCCGGTCGAAGAGTAACGGAGTCACCGCCGCGATCTTCGAAGCTGTACATCTCCTTTGCAACGACATCCGTCGTCTCGCCCAGCGATCGTGCGAACACCGGCGTCGGCTCCAGCACGGGGACTTCCACCCGCTTGAATCCGAACAGGCGCCGGACGCGATCGAAGACCTGCACGACGTGCTGCATGCGGTCGGCATCCTCGCCGACCAAGCTTTGCATTCCACGGATCGGCTGAATGTTGATCTTCTGCGTCATTGTTAGCCGAGCGCACTAGCGGGACAGCGCCTGAAACGCTAGGCGCTCCAGCCTATGCGTAACCTACTCAATAGCGCCGCAATGTTGATTGCGGCCCCGCTTCTGATTGCCACCCAGAACAGCGCGCCGCAGCCGCTGCCTATCGCAACCAGCATCCCTGTGGCCCGTGACGTGCCCTATCCGGGAACGATTCAGCTTGATGTCGATGCAACCGACGTAGCTCGCGGCATTTTCCGCGTTCGCGAAACGATCCCGGTTGCGTCGCCTGGCCGGCTGACGTTGCTGCTCCCCGAGTGGTTGCCAGGGCATCATGGTCCCGACGGGCCGCTCGACAAGATCGCGGGCGTCGAGTTCTACGGCAACGGGCAGAAGCTCACCTGGTCGCGCGACCCGGTTGAGGTCTACGGCTACCACGTAGAAGTCCCGGCCGGCGTGACGGCCGTCCAAGCGCAGTTCGCCTTCCTTTCCGCGACCCAGCCCAACCAGGGCCGCATCATGGTGACGCCGGACATCCTGAACCTGCAGTGGGAGACCGCGTCCCTGTATCCCGCAGGCTATTTCACACGGCAGATCCCAATCGTCGCATCGCTGACCCTGCCCACCGGATGGCAAGCTGCGACCGCGCTTCGACCAACGGGAGCAGCGCCCGCCGGGTCCAACCGAATCACTTTCGGCCAAGTTGATTATGAAACGCTGCAGGACTCGCCGGTCATGGCCGGGCGCCATCTGCGGAAGGACGACCTTGGCCACGGAGTGACTCTGAACAGCTTGGCGCATGACCCAAAAGAACTCGTGATTCCGGCGGACGTGATCGCCAAACATCGGGCAATGGTCGATCAGGCGATCAAGACCTTCGGCGCGCGGCACTTCGACCACTATGACTTCCTTAACGCGGTCAGCGATCAGATTGGCGGCATCGGGCTGGAGCACCATCGCAGCACTGAAATCTCGACCGATCCAGGCTACTTCACAGATTACAAGAACCACCTGCTCGACCGGAACGTCTTCCCACATGAATTCGTGCACAGTTGGGATGGCAAGTTCCGCCGCCCGGCCGATCAGGTCGTTCCGAATTTCAGCGTTCCGCTGCGGAACAGCCTGCTGTGGGTCTATGAAGGTCAGACCCAGTTCTGGGGCAACGTCCTCGAAGCGCGGTCGGGGATGAGCACCAAGCAGGACGTGCTCGACAAATTGGCGATCTCGGCCGCGGGCCTGGACACGCAACAGGGCCGCCTGTGGCGGCCGCTGGTCGATACCACGAACGATCCGATCATCCAGAACCGTCAGCCGGAGCCTTGGGGCAGCTATCAGCGCAACGAAGATTACTACAACGAAGGCATGCTGATCTGGACCGAGGCTGATGCGATCATCCGCCAGGGCACCGGTGGAAAGCGCGGCCTGGATGATTTCGCGCGCGCCTTCTTCGGCGTCCGCGATGGCGACTGGGGCACGCTTCCCTACACGCGCGAGGACGTGATCGCGACGCTGCAGCAGGTCTATCCCTACGACTGGGCAGGGTTCCTGCGCGATCGGGTCGACGTTCCGACACCCCGCGCACCGCTTGGCGGTTTTTCGCGCTCGGGCTACGAACTGCGCTACACGGACGAGCCTACTGCTGCTGCGGCTGCCCGTGCCAAGCTCGGTGAGTTTGCGGACTTCACCTATTCGCTGGGCTTTACGGTCGGAAAAGGCAACACGGTCCGCGGTGTCCTGTGGGGATCACCTGCGTTCGAAAAGAGCATCCGCACGGGCGACGAAATCGTAGCCGTTGGCGACCGCACCTATTCAGAAGAAGTGCTGAAGACGGCCGTCAAGACTGCGAAGAATGGGCAGCCGATCCACTTCACGCTCAAGCGTGGCGACAGGGTTCGTACCGTCGACATCACCTACAAGGATGGCCTGCGCTATCCTCGTTTCGTGAAGGTCGGCAAGGGCAAGGGACCCCTCGACTTGCTGCTGGAACCGCGATGAATCTCGACCTGGTCCCCGCCGGCAGCAATCCGCCGGAAAGCGTCAACGTCGTCATCGAAGTGCCGATCGGCGGCGAGCCCATCAAATA
>JBJMUK010000116.1:0-9034 GCA_045811225.1 Sphingomicrobium sp.
AACGGCATTATTCGCGTTTCGACCGGAAGAGCTTCCGAGATCGAGGTCGGCGGGATCACGCGCAACGACGTCGGGCTGCAGGTCGCCGATAACGATGACCTCAACGTCCTCGGCATGAATTTTCTGTCGTCCTTGAGCCGCTGGGGAGTGGAAGGGCGATGGCTGGTGCTGGTCTCCTGATGTCATGCAACTTTACATAATACATATTATCATACTTTCAGACGATAGTGAGCGAGGGGCCCCTGCGGTCCGCTTCGAGGCCCCTCGTGCCGCTTGAGCGCCTGCGCCAAATCATGCGCCGGCTGCGCGATCCGGCCAGCGGCTGCGAATGGGATACGATCCAGACGTTCGAGACGATTGCGCCCTACACGATCGAGGAAGCTTATGAGGTCGCAGACGCCATCGCGCGCGACGATATGGACGCACTCGCCGACGAGCTTGGCGATCTGCAGCTTCAGGTCGTATTCCACGCGCAAATGGCTGAAGAAGCCGGTCATTTTCGCCTGGACGACGTGATTGCCGGAATCTGCGACAAGCTTGAACGCCGTCATCCACACATCTTCGGAGACGCCGCGAATTCGCCCGGATGGGAGGAAATCAAGGCCGCCGAGCGCCGGGATCACCAGGATCAGAGCGCGCTTGCAGGCGTCGCTCTCGCTCTTCCGGCCCTTGAACGTGCGGCCAAGCTGCAAAAGCGTGCCGCTCGGACGGGCTTTGACTGGCCGGACGCCGATGGCCCTCGATCAAAGATCAGCGAGGAGCTCGCAGAACTTGATGCGGAACAGGCACACGGGCCCCAGGAAGAGGAGCTCGGCGACCTGCTGTTCGCTGTCGTCAACTTCGCACGACATCTGAAGATCGACCCCGAAGAGGCCTTGCGAAAAGCAAATCGGAAATTCGAACGGCGCTTCCGCGCGATCGAGCAGGAGCCAGGCTTCTCCAATCTATCGTTGGAGCAGATGGAAGCCCTTTGGGTTCGAGCGAAAGTGGCTCAGGCGGACTCGAGCGCCTGAAAGCGCGCCCAATTCTCCGGTGACAGGCGGACACTGAGCCGCATTTCGCCGCCATCGATCTGTTGGTCAAGCACTTCGCCACGCGAATGGAGCCAGGCCAGCTTGCTGCCGTCCGCCGCGTCCACGTTGACCTCGTGCACCTGGTCGGTGCTACGCAGCTTTTCCGCGATTTGCTGCCGGAGTTCTTCCACGCCTTCTCCGCTCAGGGCCGAGATCGGGATCACGTCTTCTCGGCGCTTCGCTTCTTCGAGCAGCGCATCGCGGTCCTCGCGCCCGAGGAGGTCGAGCTTGTTCCAGGCCTCTAACCGCGGCGGTGCCCCCTCCTCGGCCAACCCGAGCGATTTTAGCACATCGTCGACGTCTTCAAGCTGCGCTTCGCGGTCGGAATGCGCCATATTGCGCACGTGGATTAGCAGGTCGGCCGATGCGACTTCTTCCAGAGTAGCACGGAAAGCCGCAACCAGTTCGGTGGGCAGGTCCGATACGAACCCCACCGTGTCGGACAGGATCGCCTTGTCGAACCCCGGCAAGCGCACATCGCGCATGGTCGGGTCCAGCGTTGCGAACAGCAGGTTTTCCGCGAACACCTCGTCGCCGGTCATTCGATTGAATAGTGTGGATTTCCCGGCATTGGTGTAGCCGACCAGCGCGATCACGGGCCACGGCGCCCGCTGGCGGCGGTCGCGGTGCAGGCTCCGTGTCCTTTTCACCTGCTCCAGCTCACGTTTGATCCGAGCCATTCGGTCGCGGATCATCCGCCTGTCCGCTTCGATCTGGGTTTCACCGGGGCCGCCGAGGAAGCCGAAGCCGCCGCGCTGCCGCTCAAGGTGGGTCCAGCTTCGAACTAGCCGGCCGGCCTGATAATCGAGATGCGCGAGTTCGACCTGCATCCGCCCTTCGGCGGTCGCCGCACGCTCACCAAAAATCTCCAGGATCAGGCCAGTACGGTCGATCACCTTCGTGCCGGCTTCCTGCTCCAGATTCTTCTGCTGTACGGGAGTCAGTGCGCTGTCCACGATCAGCAGCTTGGCATCATGCTCCTTGGCGAGGCCTGCGATCTCCTCAACCTGCCCCTTCCCCATCAGGGTGGCTGGACGGATGTTCCTCAACCTGAAGGCGCGGCGCCCGACGACTTGAATGCCGATCGCTTCAGCCAGACCTTCGGCTTCTTCGAGGCGAGCGTCAGGCGAGCGGCGGGAGCCGTCCCCTACCCGTTCCGGCACGACGATGATGGCTCGCTCGCCACGCGCGACCTCGATCGCGCCATTGCCATCGAAGCTGCTGCTCAGACGCCATTCTCCGCGTCGCCATTGTCCTGCTCCAGGTTGAGCGGATGCGCAGGCTGCAAGGTCGAAATGGCGTGTTTGTAGACGAGTTGGGTGTGCCCGGCGCGCTCAAGCAGCACCGAGAACTGATCAAAACCGGCGACGGATCCCTGGAGCATCACGCCATTGACGAGGAACAAGGTCATGCCTTCCTGGTCGCGCGCGGCCGCCGAGAGAAACAGGTCCTGGAGCACCGCGCGGCCGCCCGCGTCCGGATTGCCGAGCGTCGGCACGAAGTCTGGCGGCAGATCCGCCGGCATGATCGTGGAGATGGAATGCTTGTACACCAGCTGGGACGCTCCATCGCGCCGAAGGAGCAGGGAGAATGCATCGAACCAGGTAATGATCCCCTGAAGCTTCACGCCCTTCACAAGAAAGATGGTGACGGGTGTTTTGGCCCTGCGGACGCTATTCAGGAAATGGTCCTGCAGGCTCAACGGTTTTTCGGGCATTCTTGCGTGCCTTTCTGTGGCTTATTCTTCGTCTTCGCGCTTGTCGCCGATCCCAAGGGCCTTGAGCTTCCGGTGCAAAGCGGAACGCTCCATTCCGATGAACGACGCAGTCCGCGAAATATTACCTGAGAAACGGCGAATCTGTATCTTGAGATATTCGCGCTCGAAGGATTCCCGCGCCTCTCTGAGCGGGCTGCCCATGATGGACATGGTGGCCGTGCTGACCCCTGCACTCCCCTGCTGCTCGACGATCTCCGGCGGAAGCAGGTCCACCTCGATTGTCTTGAGGTCGCTCGGCGCAAGGATGATCGTGCGCTCGATGATGTTCCTCAATTGCCGGACGTTGCCCGGCCAGTCGTGCGCTTGCAGTGCTGCCAGGGCCTCATCGGAAAGCGTCGGCACCGCCAACCTGCGCTCCGCAGCGAAGCGGGCGAGGAAGTGGTGGGCAAGCTCGGGAATGTCCTCACGCCGCTCCCGCAGGGGCGGAATCCGCACCGGCACGACATTGAGGCGATAGAAGAGGTCTTCGCGGAAGCGTCCCGACGCAATCTCGTCCGCAAGATTGCGCGATGTGCCGGACAGAACCCGCACGTCGACCTTGACGGCGCGTTGTCCTCCAACACGGTGAAAGCTTTGTTCGGTGAGGACTCGCAGGATCTTCCCCTGCGTGGTCAGCGGCATGTCAGCAATCTCGTCAAGGAACAGCGTTCCGCCATGCGCCTGCTCGAGCAGGCCCGGCCTCGCCACCCCTTCCGTTTCGGAGCCGAACAACTCCTCCTCGACGCGATCCGGGCTCATCACGGCTGCGGAGAGCACGATGAACGGGGCACCGGAGCGCGGGCTCCATTGGTGGATGGTGCGCGCCGCCACTTCCTTGCCCACGCCGGCGGGGCCGGTAATCATCACTCGGCTGCCCGTCGGCGCGACCCGTTTCAGCGTCGCCCGCACCGTATTGATTGGCACCGAGCTGCCGTTGAGCTGGTCGTCCTGGCCCACCTGGAGACGCAGGTTGGCGTTCTCGCGCCGAAGCGCCTCTGTCTCCGTCGCCCTGCGGACGAGGTAAAGGAGCCGCTCCGCTTCGAATGGCTTCTCAATGAAGTCGACGGCGCCGGCGCGAACCGCAGCGACGGCCGTGTCGAGGTTGCCGTGCCCGGAAATGAGCAGCACCGGTACGCTGGCATCGCGGCGTTTGATCTCTTCCAGCAACTGCAGCCCGTCGAGCCGCGAACCCTGTAGCCAGACGTCCAGAAGGACCATGGAGGGTCGACGCTCCTCGATCGCGTTCAGAGCGGACGTGCTGTCTGCCGCGGTACGAACCGCATAGCCCTCGTCTTCCAGTACTCCGCTGACGAGTTCGCGGATGTCGGCTTCATCGTCCACGACGAGCACTTCAAGCGCCATAAACCAGGCTCCTAACTCTCTTCACTGTCGGTTTCCGAGTTCGTTTCGCCCTGCTCCTGTTGGTCCGGGGTCAGCGAACTGAGCTGCTCGGTGTCGAATGCGATGCGCACGTGGGTGCCGCCTCCCGCGCGGTCCATGAACGCGATTTCGCCATGATGTTCTTCGACGATCTTCTTGACGATCGCGAGCCCGAGCCCCGTCCCGCGTACCCGCGTCGTCATATAGGGCTCGGTGAGCCGCTCACGCTCCTCCGGAAGGCCGACACCGGTGTCGAGCACGTCGACCACCAACTGTGTTTCTTCGCGGTGCAGCCGAAGTTCGACACGGTCGCCGCTCAAACTATGCTCGCCACGATTGCGTCTTGCTTCAATGGCTTCAACTGCGTTCTTCACGAGATTTGTAAGTGCCTGACTAAGCTGCCGACGGTCGCAGACCATCAGGAACTCGCCCTTCACCGGGGTGAGCGAGAAGGTGAGCGCCGGGTGAGCAACCTCGTGCAGGAATAGCGCCTGGCGCGCGATCTCGTGGATATTCTCTTCCCGGAAGACTGGCTTGGGCATCCGAGCGAAGTTGGAAAACTCATCGACCATTCGCCGGAGGTCGCCAACTTGGCGAACGATGGTACCGGTCAGCCGGTCGAACGTCTCGCGGTCGCTCTGGATTTCCCCGCCGAAGCGCCGTTGCAGCCTCTCCGCCGCAAGTTGGATCGGCGTGAGCGGATTGCGGATTTCATGAGCGATGCGGCGAGCAATGTCCGACCAGGCAGCACGACGTTGATCGGACAGCTGGTCGGTGATGTCGTCGAAAGTAAGGACGGCACCATCCTGGTAACGCACGCGCTTGACCGCCAACGTCCGTTCCCCGGCCCCTGCCGCGATCACGACATTGGCCTCGGGCGCGTCGCCGCGGATGAAGTCGGAAAGATCGTGGGACACGCTACGCAGCGGCATGCCTTCGAGCTCCTGCGGATCTTTCTGCAGAAGCGCCTTGGCCGACCGGTTGATCAGCAAAATGTTGTTGCCGATGTCGAGCGCGATCACGCCTGCGGTGACGCTCGACAGAACCGCTTCGATGAAGGCGCGGCGCGTATCAAGCTGCGTGTTGGCGGCCCGAAGCGCCCCGGTCTGCTCCTCGATGCGGCCGGTCATCTGGTTGAACGCGGTCGCCAGTGTTTCGATCTCGTCCTCAGTTCGCGCAACAGCTACTCGGGCGGTGAAGTCCCCCTCCTCCACCCTGCGGGCCGCAGTGACCAGTTGGCCCATTGGACGTACGAGCCGGTCGGCCAGCTTCAACGCGGCGAAGATCGCAAGGCCCACAATGACGAGAGCGCCGAACAGCAAAGCGGCATTGAAGCGGAGCTGGTTGGTCCGGGACCGGTCCTGAAGCGTCTCATAATCTTCGAGGACGTCGCTTGCCCGCTTCATCTGCGATGCAATCTCCGGATCGACCCACCGCGCCGCGTAGATATAAGTGTCATCGCCGGCGTTCAGGCGCGTCAACACCGAGATACGCTCGGGCGTCAGCGCATCGACGCTGCTGCCGGCGGGAAGCGTTTTCAAACGCGCAACGGCAGTACTCACCCGCCGCTGGTCGATCATCCCTTCGTAGCCGTTCGCGACAGCAAGCGTTTGGATCGAAGCGTCTTTGCCGACCTTGAGGACGGCCGCTTCATTGAGGCTGCGCTGATAGGCCTGGAAGGCAACACCTTCGCCGAACCGGCTGCTACTGATCGGATATTGCTGGAGGTAGGAACCGACGTCTGCGGCCATGGCCACCGCCTCGTCTCCGACCCGTGAGACTTCGAAGCGGTATGTGCTTCGGGCAAGTTCAACGCTGTTTTCCAGCATTCCGCGAGCGCGGTTCGAGAACCAGAACTCCAGCCCGCTCTGAAGGAGCAGGGAAGCGAATACCACGACGACCACCGTGGGCACCGCCGCAATGGCGGAGAAAAGCGCCACCAATCGAACATGAAGGCGACCGCTTCCCAGCCCGCCCTTCGACGCACGGGACATTGCGATACGCCGCGAATAGAGCACCATCAGGGCAACCGCGGGAATCAGGTTGGCCACCAGCACCAGCGCGATCAAAGGGGGTGAGAGAAGCGAGCCCGGCTCCGCTCCGCGAGGCTGCAGCATGAAGTAGCTGAAGGTGGCGACTGCAATGACCGCGGCAATGGCGCCGACCATGGCCAGTTGTTCGAAGCGGCTGCTCGCCAGCAGTGGGAACCGC
Organism: Sphingomicrobium sp.; assembly: GCA_045811225.1. Lineage (GTDB taxonomy): Bacteria > Pseudomonadota > Alphaproteobacteria > Sphingomonadales > Sphingomonadaceae > Sphingomicrobium. The sequence goes on from JBJMUK010000116.1 coordinate 6,421, forward strand.
GGCTCGGACGTCATTGCTGATTCGCCGGAAAGCACATCCATCGGCTTCGCCCTATCACGGGCGTTGCACGAAAAACACAGTCTGTTGCAGGAAAAAGTTTAGGCTGCTGAACGCGCCAGCCAAGGTGCGTAGAAGTCGCGCAACATTCGCGTAACAGTTGCGGGATCATCCTGCTGGTTGACCGTATTCCGCAGCTCTGCCGATCCGGGTAATCCCTTAGTGTACCAACCGATGTGCTTGCGGGCGAGGTTGACGCCGGTGTGCCGCCCATACAGCGACAGCATGTCGTCATACTGCTCCAGCATAAGGTCGAGCTGCTCGTCCAGCGAAGGGTCCGGACGTTCGCCGCCTTCAAGAGCGCTCATGACCTGGCCCAACAGCCAGGGCTTTCCATACGCGCCGCGCCCGATCATCACGCCATCTGCACCTGACTGCCGCAATGCTTCCCGCGAGTCCTCGACCGAACAGATGTCACCGTTCACGATGACCGGGAGCCGCACAGCCTGCTTCACCTTAGCGACGAAGCTCCAGTCCGCGCTCCCCTTGTACATCTGGCACCGCGTGCGGCCGTGCACGGTGATCATCTGTACACCAAGCCCCTCCGCGATCCGCGCGAGCTCCGGTGCGTTCAGGCTGGAATGGTCCCAACCCATGCGCATTTTCAGCGTAACGGGCACCTTTACGGCCTTCACGGTGGCGTCGATCAAGGCCGCTGCCAGCGGAAGATCGCGCATGAGCGCGGAGCCCGCATCTCCGTTGACCACCTTCTTGACCGGGCAGCCCATGTTGATGTCGATGATCGCAGCGCCCCGTTGTTCATTCAGCTTGGCGGCCTCAGCCATCACCTGTGGCTCACAGCCGGCAAGCTGGAGCGACACGGGATTTTCAGCCGGGTCCCAGAGCGCCTTCTGCATCGACTGGCGCGTCTCGCGCACCATTGCCTGGCTCGCGATCATTTCGCTGACTGTCAGGCCCGCGCCATAGCGCTTCACCACCCGGCGGAACGGCAGGTCGGTGACGCCGGTCATCGGCGCCAGGATGACTGGCGACGCGATCCGCAGCGGACCGATATCGATGGGTTTCAGCATGGTCATGAGAGGGGGCGCCTGTACATGAGACACCCCAAACCGGCAAGTTCCGGGGAGTACTAGTCCTGCTTGGCCGGCAGCAGTTCAAGCACGCCTTCACTCGGCCGGCACAGTCGGACACCCAGTGGCGTCACTACGATTGGCCGGTTGATGAGCACCGGATGCGCCATCATCGCATCAATCAATGCATCATCCGACGCTTCCCCGAGTCCTAGTTCCGCGTAGATTGACTCTTTGGTTCGAACGACGTCCCGAACAGGCACCCCCATGCGAGCGATCAGCGCTTGCAATGCTCCCCGGCTCGGTGGTGCTTTGAGATATTCGATGATCTCGGGTTCGATGCCCGCTTCGCGGATATGTCCGAGGGCAGTGCGCGAAGTTCCGCAAGCGGGGTTGTGGTAGATGGTGACGTCCATTTGGCGCTCATAGAGCGCATGGCCTGTCACGCCTACTCAACAAAAAATACCCTCTCCCGCGCCGGTTGGGGTCAGCGCGGGAGAAGGTTAGCGTCAGGCCGCCTCGGTTATTCCTTCATTAGCGTCGGCGGCCAGGTACCAGGCGCAAGGAGGCCTCCTCTTCGCCTTCGGCGCAAGCGTCGATTGCCCTCGGCGGACCATTATTCCGGGTTGCTCCTGGTTTCTGTTGCAGCGGCGTTACAGCGTAGTAACATACCTATACATATATGTCGTTGGTTGTAGGTTTGTAGGCACGAAACAGGGGCCAGAATGAAGCTGATCACGAGCCGGGAATTCAATCAGGACGTCAGCCAGGCGAAGCGATTCGCGCGGATTGAACCGGTGTTTGTCACCGATCGCGGAAGGGCCACGCACGTGCTTCTCAGCATCGAGGCTTACCGTAGCCTGGCCGGGCAGACCGAGACTTTGGTCGACCTTCTTGCTGCTCCCGCTCCGATCGACGTAGAGCCCAATTGGCGCAGCATGGGTCCTTGGGCGGGGCGCGGTTGATGTACCTGCTCGACACAGATGTGGTGTGGGCGTTACGGGGGGCGGCATCCGGAGAAGCGGATTCGGGCCTCACCAGCTGGGCAGCGGGCATTGCGCCAACCGCAATGTTCATATCAGCGGTCACCCTGATGGAGTTCGAAAGCGGCGCTTCGAAGCTCGAGCGCAGAGACAAAGCGAACGCTGCGGCAATCCGCAGTTGGATCGAAGGCCCTTTGTCGAAAGCATTCGACGGGCGCGTCCTGCCCATCAATGCCGCGGTCGTAAAGCGCTGGGCCCGGCTGGCCTACGCGGATCAGCGTGACGGGCTGCTCGCTGCGACTGCCCTCGAGCATGGCCTTACTCTTGTCACCGCGAGCACCGCTGCTTTCAAGGCGGGACGGGTCCGCACCATGAACCCATGGGGTTTTACGCCGGAAACGTCGGCCGTGGAGTGGGAAGACGCCTCCCTGACTGGCTCATTGTGGCTGAAGAGCCTGTTCCGTTAGCGGCGGCCCTTCCCCTTGCCTCCTCCTGAACTTAGGGACATGCGGAATCCGGGAGGCACGTGTCAGGCATGGGTGA
>JBJMUK010000117.1:0-5852 GCA_045811225.1 Sphingomicrobium sp.
ACGACCCCTACCGCCTATCGATTCAACAAGGTCCGCGACCTCACGGCGGCGGTTGGCGCGGAACGACACATGCTTGCCGAAGATGCGGCCGAGGGCACGCTCGATGAGCTGCTCGGCCAACCGCTCGACGCGGCAATCGGCGGCCGGATTTCGCAACTGCGGAGCTGTTCGGACGAATATCTGAACGCCGCGCTGCAGTAGATGGCTGGGCCCGCCACGGAATTGGTGAGTCCGGGCGACGTCGTGCGATCGGGCCTGTGTATCGGTTGCGGCGGCTGCGTCAGCCGGGAGCCCAAGGCCCGTATGAGCTGGGACGAATATGGGCAGTTGAAGCCGCAGGGCCCGGACGATTGGTACGGTGGGAGAACCGAAACCTTCTCCCGCCAATGCCCCTTCTCTCCTTCCGCGCCGAACGAAGATGTCATTGCCCGTGAACAATTTCCACACAGCGCGGAGTCCGACCTCCGCATCGGCCGCTTCGAAGAGGCCTACGTCGGCCACGCCATCGAATACCCCTTCCGCGACAATGGCAGCAGCGGCGGGCTGGTCAGCTGGGTTGCCGCCGAATTATTGCGCAATGGAGTGGTCGACGGCGTTGCGCACGTGTCCCCTGCCGACCCATCCACCGGCGCGCTCTTCCGCTACGGCATCTCTCGCAACCTTGAGCAACTCGGTGGTGGTGCCAAGTCCCGATATTATCCCATCGAGCTCGCCGATGTCCTGCGCGAGATTCGGGCCACGCCGGGACGCTATGCAATTGTCGGGGTGCCGTGCTTCATCAAGGCGGTCCACCTGCTGCGCAGGCAGGATCCGCTACTTCAGGAGCGTGTCACTCACACGCTCGGGTTGTTCTGCGGCCACATGAAAAGCGCTGCCTTCGTCCAGAGCTTTGCGTGGCAATTGGGCACCCAGATGAAGCGCGTGCAGGAGGTAGACTATCGCATCAAAGATGCCGGGCGGCCGGCCAACTGGTACCGCGCGCACCTCACCCTCGATGACGGCAGCACCGCCGCCCAGGACTGGTGGCATCTGGTCGACGGAGACTGGGGCGCAGGCTTCTTCCAGAACTCAGCGTGCGATTTCTGCGACGACGTCGTCGGCGAAACTGCGGACATCGCCTTCGGTGACGCCTGGGTGGAGCCATATTCGTCCGACGGACGCGGGACCAACGTTGTCATCGCAAGGACGCCCGAAATGCAGGCATTGTTGCGCGCCGGAATTGCGGATGGGAGGCTCCAGCTGACGACCGTCGGCGCCGACTTCATCGCGCAGACCCAGGCGGCCGGCCTCCGCCATCGTCGCGAAGGCCTTGCGTATCGTCTCGCCTGGATGCCTCCGAAGCTTCCGATCCGGAAGCGGGTCGCCCCCTCTCGGTCCGGCATCGCCTTGCGCCGAAAGCTGGTCTACCGGATGCGCGCCTGGATCAGCGCGACCAGTCATCGTGCGGCATGGCTTGCGCGGCGGACTGGCCGGCCGTGGCTGTACACGCGCTGGGGCAAGGCAAGTCTTACAGTCTATCAGGCGCTGACCTATTCGCGCGGAAAGCTCGGCGCGCTTATCGACCGTGCGCTGGCCCCTACGCCGTAGCCGCGATCCCGTCCCACAACAGCTTGGCGCCGGCAACCAGCATCAGGATGTAGACGAGGGTGTAGAAGCGCTCCGCCGAGAAGTGACGCACCAGCTTTACTCCGACGAGGCTGGAAAGGATCGCGACCGGAAGCAGGGCCGCGGTCGCCCATGCGTTATCCGACGTGAACTGGCCCAACGCGATATAGGCCGGTACCTTGATCCAGTTGATCATCGCGAAGAAGATCGCACCGGTCCCGACGAACACATCGCGTGGCAGGCGGCGCGGCATCACCCACATCTGGAACGGAGGTCCGCCCGCGTGGGCGATCTGACTGGTGAATCCCGCGGCGACTCCGAACAGGCTGCCGACCCAGGCCGGCGAAGTCGAAGAAGCTGCAATGCGTCCCCCGCGCTCCACCCACAGCCGATAGGCGCCAAACGCCATGGTGACCCCACCCAGCACCCCCATCACGATGCTCTCCGGGACCTTTGCTGCAAGCACGTATCCGAGCAGGATGCCGACGATCGCACCCGGCAGCATTACACCGATGACGGCCCAGTCGACGGTTTTGCGAAACGCAGTGACGCCAACGACGTCCTGAGCGATCAGTATGGGCAGCAGTATGGCCGCACCCTTCACCGGATCGGCCACGCCAAGGACGATCAGCGGCGTGCCAAGCGCACCAAGCCCCGAAAAACCGCCCTTCGCCAGTCCGATCAGAATGACCGCCGGAATCGCGAACAGGTAGAAGTGGAAGTCGTCGATCAACGGCGCCGTTCATGGATGACGCCGGAAGCCCGGCCAGCTAGGCTTCAGAATATGAAAATGGTGGGCGTGGCAAGGATTGAACTTGCGACCCCTGCGATGTCAACACAGTGCTCTACCACTGAGCTACACGCCCACTCTGCGGGCCATTTAGAGAGGGTCCCCCGACCGCGCAACCCTATGGCTGACGAAAGAAACATTCCCGGCGGTGCAGTCCACGATCTTCCCTCGGACTTCAGAGACGCCCTCCAACAGGATCCGGAAGCATTGGCGACCTGGGTGGACATCACCACGCTGGCTCGCAACGAATGGATTTGCTGGATTGAGTCGGCAAAGAAGCCGGAGACGCGGCGCAAGCGTATCGACTGGGGCCGATCGAATCTGAGCGAGGGGAAGCGCCGTCCCTGCTGCTGGCCGGGATGCCCGCACCGCGAGCGAGGTTAAGCCATCGGCCTACAAGCGCCCGTGCTGATCTTCCGACTGAAACATCCGGTCGACTTCCGCTACCAGGTCTTTGAGGTGGAAAGGCTTCGAGAGAAGCTTTGCCTCCGTTACGGTGCGGCCGCCTTGCAGCGCCACCGCAGCGAAGCCCGTGATGAACATGACGCGGATCGCCGGGTCGATGGCCGACGCCTTCTGCGCCAGCTCGATACCGTCCATTTCCGGCATGACGATATCGGTGAGCAACAGGTCGTAACGCTCTTTTTCAAGCAGCGGCATCGCCTCGGTACCGCAGCCCACCGCCTCCACGTCATAGCCGACCTTCTGCAGCGCACGCTGCAGATATTCGCGCATAGACGTGTCGTCTTCAGCCAGGAGAATTCGTGTCATCGCCCTATCTATGCGCTTAAGCCGTAAACTTTTCTAGAAGCGATCTGCGTCGTCGGGCGTTGCAGGCGCTTGGTTAGAGTCCTAAACTGGGACGAATACGTGACGTTCCTTCCTGCCCCAATCATTCATCCATCCCGCAGCGAGCTGCCGGTGCTGCTGTCCGTCCCGCACGCCGGGCGCGATTATCCCGAATGGTTGCTGGAAATGGCGGCGAAGGGAAAGGCATCGCTTACCAGCCTGGAAGATCCGCTCGTCGACCGTCTTGTGTGGCGCTCACTTCAGCGTGGCGTTGGTGCAGTCATCGCCACTGCTCCGCGCGCGGCCGTCGATTGCAATCGCGCCGAGCATGAAGTGGATCCTGCAGTCGTGGAGGGCAGTAGCGGCCGTCCTCTCAGCCCGCGGGCGCGTGGCGGGCTGGGCATCGTGCCCGGCCGCACGCAAAAGCACGGATTCCTGTGGCAAAAGGCAATCCGGGCCGACCAGCTCGAACAAAGACTCGATGCGGCGCACCGCCCCTATCACAACGCCGTGGAGCAGGAACTCCGTCGCTTGCACGAGCGATTCGGGTGTGCGTTGCTGCTGGACTGCCATTCGATGCCGCCTCCAGCACCTGGCATCCCGACCATCGTGTTCGGCGATCGACACGGGGAGTCCGCGGCAGGCTGGATCGGTGAAAAGGCGCGCCAGATCGCTGGGCGTCTGGGCTTCCGCGCGGGTTCGAACGACCCGTTCGCAGGAGGTCACATCGTCGAGCGTCACGGCAATCCGGGCCGCGAGGTTCACGCGCTCCAGATCGAGATTGACCGCAGCGCCTATCTCGATCCGACATTGAGCCGGCCCGGTGTCGGCTTCGACCGGCTCGCGGTCCTCATCGAAACGCTTGCTCTGGAGCTTGGTAACGCCCTTGCCGAGCGGGGCTACGCCACGGCCGCAGAATGAAAAAGGCCACCCCGCGGATCGCGGGATGGCCAAGGTTCAGGGAGGAACGCACCAGAAGGTGCGCCTGACGTGGCGGCGGCGAGAGGGGAAGAACAAGCCGCCACCAGCACCATCCCGAGATGGGGATCGGCTGGCGGGAGACAAGTCCTCCCGCCGCGCTCAGATCACGCTTCGGCTGGCGCCGGAACCTGACCGGGGACCGGGCCTTTGCCCTGCGCCACCTGCTTCGAGAAGATCTCACGGGTCTGCGACAGGGAGAACAAGTGGGCGAAGATCAGGCCCAGCATGCCGTTCTGGTTCATCTTCCGCAGCTCGTCACCGCGAAGCTCGCGGAGCTTTTCCTCGTCGACCATCTGGAAGCCGCGATAGATGAAGGGCTGCTCCTGGCCTTCCGGCTGGATTGCGACTTCGCCTTCCATCAGCAGGCCCGAAGCACGAAGGTCATCCATGAACGCGCTGGTGCGCTGACCAGCGGTTTCGAACTGCTCGCAGAACTGAAGGATCGCCTTGGTGGTCTCGCTCGGCTGATCGCCGTCAAATAGCGGCTCGCCATCCTCGAAATCGCCAACGGCGCCGGCGCTCGGGTCGACGCAGAGGGACAACTCATCGGAATCCGAACGAAGCCGCGCCAGCAGGAACGGATAGCGGCGCAGATAGGCAGGCACATAGACTTCGCGGTCAATCAACACGCCGTCCTGGTCGAGGAACACGTTGACGCCCTCATTGAGCCCCATCAGGGCCAGCGGCACGGGGTTCTCGCCAACCGAGAAAACGATCGGGTAAAAGCGCTGAAGCAGCGGAAACTCTTCGACAGTGGCCGGGACCGCATGGACGTTCGCCATGTTCGGCGACTTGTCGAGCCGGCGAATCTTCCAGTTGCCGTGCTGCTGGAGGTTCAGCGGCTCTAGCGCCGAGTAAAGCAGCGGCAGGTTCGGGGCGGTCGGGGCGACACTCGCCATTTCGATGGATCTCCTGGAGTGTGGGGTCGGCTGCGGCTAGCCGGCAACCCCTCGTTCTAATGCCGGAGCCCTCTATTCTTGGGCGCTCGTCATGGCAAGCGCTGAGCGACCTGCTGTCACTGAGACACGTTAAAGGGGACCACCGCCTGAGCAATGGTCCCCTTCGACATGGTCAGCGGCCGGAGGTTCCGACCGTTCCGAAGGAGCTTAGAGCATCACCTCTTGAACGATACGTACCGACCCCTCTGCTGAACCATGAGACATCGGATCACCTCCTTTCGCTGCGTTGTTGGCATGACCAACATGAGTCGAATGGGGGTTAAGAACAAGCCTTGTTTTACGATTCAGTTTCGGCAATCTTCGATGGCTCGCGCCGGTTCCGGCCATGCCGGCAGCACCAGCGGCGAGAGCCCCGTCACACTCACAGAAAACCGCCCCTGACTGAAGGCGATCGCGTCCAGCAGACCGTCACGTGCGGGCAGTTGCGCGTTCACTCGGGCTGACGCCGCGTCGAACGCCGCCGGCAAACTGCGCGAAAGCGACGACGTCGAGACGCTCAAGCTTGTGGCGGGCACAGCCCGCATCGAGATCCCGACAATCCGCGTCGCCCGGGTGCAGCGTATCGCCAGTTGCACCGTACCCGAAGGATCCATGAAGCTCGCCTCGCTTCCCGTTGCGGTCGCTGCATAGTTCCAGGACCCCGGCCGGACGGATGCGGGCGGCATTCCGGTAAGCTGCGCCACGGCCGCCGATGCGGAAAGCGCACCGCCGACCAACAATATTGGACG
>JBJMUK010000118.1:0-6131 GCA_045811225.1 Sphingomicrobium sp.
GCGCGCGCCGCAGCACCGCGGCTCGCGAAACCGCCGCCGTTGTACAGGATGTAAGCGTCCAGATCGGAATGACGGATGCGGTCGCTGCTTGTCCGGACCTGCGAAAGATCGATACCGAGATCGCGGGCACGCTGACGAACAGCGGGTGAGGCGAGAACCTTGCTAGCAGCTCCACTGTCGCCGCTGCCCGTCGCAGTTGGAACGGCCTGCTCCGACTTGCCTGTCGCCCCCGCTTTCGGTGCGGGCTGAGCAGGAGCGGCTTCCGCCACGGCTGTCGTCGGAAGCTCTTCCTCCATCGCCGCAGTTGGCTCGACGGCGCCGTCGCCAAGCGGCACTTCCTGCTCTGCGGGGGCGCTGCCTTCGGTCTCGAACACCACGAGCACGGATCCTATCGGGATCTGGTCACCGACTTCACCCGCCAGTTCGACGACCGTGCCGGCAACGGGCGCTTCCATTTCAACCGTTGCCTTGTCGGTCATCATGTCGGCGATCTGCTGATCTTCCTCGATCCGGTCCCCGACCTTCACGTGCCAGGCGACGATCTCCGCCTCGGCGATGCCTTCGCCGATGTCGGGCAGCTTGAATTCGTAGCGCGCCATCAGCCCTCCAGAACCTTCTTCAAAGCCGTCCGCATCCGGATCGGGCCCGGGAAGTATATCCACTCGTAAGCGTGCGGATAGGGCGTGTCCCATCCGGCAACCCGAACCACTGGCGCTTCAAGATGATAGAAGCAGCGTTCCTGTACCAGCGCGGACAGTTCCGCGCCGAAACCGCTCGTCCGCGTAGCTTCGTGGACCACCAGGCACCGGCCCGTCTTCTTCACGCTTTCCTCGATGGTCTCGATGTCGAGCGGCAGCAGCGTGCGCAAATCGATCAGCTCACCGTCGACGCCATTTTCTTCGAGCGCGGCGAGGGCCACATGCACCATCGTTCCGTACGCGAGGACGGTCACCGCCTCGCCTGGCCGAACGATGGCGGCCTTCCCGAGCGGGACTGTGTAATGGTCGTCGGGTACCTCGCTGGCCGGATGCTTTGACCAGGGACTGACCGGGCGGTCGTGGTGCCCGTCAAACGGGCCATTGTAGATACGCTTCGGCTCGAAGAAGATGACCGGATCCGGATCCTCGATCGAGGCGATCAGCAGACCTTTCGCATCGTAGGGAGTCGACGGGATCACCGTCCGCAGACCCGAGCAGTGCGTGAACAGGCTTTCCGGCGACTGGCTGTGCGTCTGACCGCCGTAGATACCCCCACCGTAAGGCGATCTCACCACCATTGGCATCGTCCACTCGCCGGCGGTGCGGTACCGCATGCGCGAAGCTTCTGACACGATCTGGTCATAGCCTGGGTAGATGTAGTCGGCGAACTGGATCTCCACGACCGGCTTCAACCCGTACGCCGCCATACCGATGGCGGTGCCAATAATGCCGTTTTCGCTGATCGGCGTGTCGAATACACGGGTCTTGCCGAATGCCTTCTGCAGGCCATGCGTGGCGCGGAAAACGCCTCCAAAATAGCCGACGTCTTCGCCGGCGACGACGATGCTGTCGTCCTTCTCCATCGCGCAGCGCATGCCATCGTTGATGGCCTGGACCATGTTCCGAACGCTCATTCGACGTCGTGCCCCAGATATTCGCGCGCTTCCGCGAGCGCTGCCTCGCGCTGCTCCTGCAGGTGCCACGGCGTGTTTTCGAAAACGTCCTCGAACATGGACCCGATGCGGTTGAACCCCTGCTCCGGGAGCACGCCAATCGATTCCGCCTGCTTCTGCAGCTTGCGCACTTCGGTGGAGATTTCGTCGGACATCGCGGCGTGGCGGTCCTCGTCCCATTCGCCGAGCAGGATCAGATGTTGCTTCAGCCGCTCCACGGGATCGCCGAGCGGCCATTGCTGCGCCTCACCGGCGGGCCTGTAACCGGTGGGGTCGTCCGAGGTCGAATGGCCCTCAGCGCGATAGCTGAAATATTCTATGAGGGTCGGGCCGACGTTGGACCGCGCCCGGTCGGCTGCCCAACGCGTCACGGCGTAGACAGCAAGGGCGTCGTTGCCGTCGACACGAAGGCTGGCAATGCCATAGCCGACCGCGCGTTGCGCAAAGGTCGCCCGCTCGCCGCCGGCAATTCCCGAGAAGCTGGAGATCGCCCACTGGTTGTTCACCACGGCAAGGATCACCGGGACGTTGTAAACGGCGGCGAAGGTCAGCGCGGAATGGAAGTCGCCCTCTGCAGTCGCGCCTTCGCCGGTCCACCCCATCGCAATCCGGCTGTCGCCGCGAATGGCCGATCCCATCGCCCAGCCTACGGCCTGCGGATACTGCGTCGCGAGATTGCCGGAAATCGAGAAAAAGCCATATTCCCTGTCCGAATACATGATCGGCAACTGGCGGCCGTGAAGGGGGTCATCCGCGTTGGAATAGACCTGGCACATCATCTTCAGCAGCGGGCAACCACGGGCGATCAACAGCCCTTGCTGACGATAGGTCGGGAAGTGCATGTCATCGCGGTCGCAGGCGATGGCGGCCGCAACGGCAATCGCCTCCTCCCCGGTGCACTTCATGTAGAAACTGGTCTTGCCCTGCCGCTGCGCGCGATACATGCGATCGTCGTAGATGCGCACGGTCACCATATCGCGAAGCATCTTGCGCAGGGTGTCGCTGTCCAGCTTTGGGTCCCAAGGACCGACCGCCTGATGATCGTCGCCAAGTACGCGGACGAGAGCCGTCGCAAGCGGATGGGTGTCTTCCGCGGGTGCCGCGATGTCCGGCCGAGCCGCGCTTCCCGCCGCAGGGATGTTCAGCGCCGAAAAGTCCGGCTCGTCGCCCGGCCGGAACGTCGGTTCCGGTACGTGCAGCGTCAGCGGCGGGCGGTTCGGGCGAACCTTATTGGAGGGCTTGTCGCTCATAATCCGGCCGAAGCGTTAGTCGTGCGCAGTGGCGTGGGCAAGCAAACGCCACGCTGGAAAATTCATTGGATCCCAACCGCATCCGGGGCTCTGAGGAGCTACAAAGCGAGGCCGAAAAGCAGGAAGGAGTGGGATCCCAACCAGGTGGATCAATCGCCCCTCCTCGCAGCCCGCGTGGCGTTGACGTTCCGCCGTGCCCGACGCTAGGGCGCTGACCATGGCAGACCAACCCACTTTTCCCGACCGCTTGTCGCTCGACCCACGCAGCCCGCACTTCGACCAGGACGTGCTGAGCCGCGGGGTGCGGATCAATTTCAATGGTCAAGAAAAGACCAACGTCGAGGAATATTGCATTTCAGAGGGCTGGATCCGGGTCGCGGCCGGGCGCAGCCGCGACCGCTTTGGCAACCCGATGACGGTCAAGCTAAAGGGTACGGTGGAGCCCTTCGCCGACGAAGAGCCTCAGACCGACGAAGGCGAAGCGTCCGAGGGATAGCGCGGCGAACGCGCGCGACGCTCACGCATCTTGTTGACGCCCCACAGCACGGCCGCTCCGGCGGCCAGCGGGCCAAGCCCCCGGCGAGCAAGCGCTGTCGCTCCGTAACCGATCAAGGCACCACGGGCGCCACTGTTGCGGCTTGCCATCTTGTTTCCGAGCCAGGCACCGGCGAGCTTTCCAAGCATAGTAACTTCCTTTCGATCAACGATTTCTCGGGTGATCAAAGGTTTGACGCCATGGAGGTTCCCGACCTGCGACGGACGGTTGGTGTGTTTCGCCAATTCCCGGTGGTGCATTTTCCCAAATGAACCCGAATTCGTACCGGTCGGCACCGTTTTTCTCAGTTTTCTGCGATTGGCACGGCCCTTGAATAGGAAGGAGCATGATCCGCCAACCAATGGCGGGCTTGAACAAAGGGAGATTTCAAATGTCCGGTCAGTCGAAGATCATGTCGACCTTGATCGCAGCCATCGCATCGCTCCTGGTGAGCTCCGTGGCGGTTGGCGCCGCCGTTGGTCCCGCCAGCGTGTCGGTCGACCGCGCGGAAGTCGCCACCTATGCATGACATCGAACTCATCAACGCTCCCACGCGTAAGCTGTTCGTGGAGGAACCGAGGGTGCAGCGCCTGAATCCCCTGGCCGCACTCTCGGGGGTTCTCTCGGGACCGATCTTCTCGCGTACTCGCGACATCGTCGCCGCCAACATGGCGGACCTGCTCGATCGCTCCGAAGATCCTGCCCGGATGATCCGCATGATCATCCTGGAGATGGAGGAGACTCTGGTTGAGGTTCGCGCCTCCGCTGCTCGCCTGATCGCGGACAGCAAGGAAATCCAGCGGCAGATGGGCCGTCTCGATGATCTCCAGAACGTCTGGACCGAGAAGGCGGAACTGGCACTGTCGAAGGACCGCGAGGATCTTGCCCGGGCGGCCTTGATGGAACGCCAGAAGGCGAACGAGATGGCCGACAGCCTTCGGGAAGAAGTGATGTCGCTGCAGGCCACGCTGAAAGGCTATGAAGCGGATATTGCCAAGCTCCAGGGCAAGTTGCGCGAAGCACGGGCGCGTCAGAATGCGATCTCTGTTCGTTACGAGAGCGCGGTAAGCCGTGCCAAAGCCCGCGAAATGACTCACGGAGCTCGCACCGAGGAAGCGTTCAGCCGCTTCGAAGTGCTGGAGCGCCGCGCCGACTTCGCCGAGGGCCGTGCCGACGCGCTGGGGCTGACTGGCCCGAAAAGCCTGGAGGAAGAGATCGCCGAGCTAAGAGCCGAAGAATCGGTCGATGCGGAGCTGAACGCAATGAAGGCCGCGCTTGCGGCGAAACAACAGTAAAGGGGTACGGCAGATGAGCCGCAAACAGTATCGCTATTCGCTCGCTCGACACGATGCCAAAATCGCCGGCGTCTGCTCCACCCTCGGAGACCGGTTCGGCATCGATCCCACTTTCGTACGGATCGGCTTCGTTGCCGCGGCCATCTTCATCAGCTGGAAGCTGTTCCTCGTCGCCTATATTGCGACCGGCGTTTGGTTGACTGTGGAGCGCAAGCGGGAGGTCGACGGCCGCAGCGACTTCGAGCGCATGGGAGACATCTCCAAGCGCAAGCCCACCGTCCACGGCATGCGGACGGAGTTCGACGAAACCGACCGCCGGCTGATGGCGATCGATCACCACATCAAGACGCAGAACGACGATCTGGCGCGCGAAATCGAAGCGCTCCGGGAGGAGAAGTGATGGAACCGATCACAATGGGACTGCTCGCTGCGAGCGTGCTCGGCGGGCTCGCAGGCGCCAGCTGGGTCGCCCTCAAGGGCTGGCAAGGATGGCTTGAGCTGAAAAGGTTCGAACTCAGCCATGGCTGCAGCGAGCGAACCCTTCCGCCGGCCAGCGGCAGGATCGAAATCGCCGACCTTCGCGAGCGGGTTCGCAAACTGGAAGCGATCGCGGCCGGCATCGACATCTAATTTCACCGATCTGCTGCCCTGTCCCCTCGGGCGCAGCGGTCAGGCGGTCCGGCTGACCAGCAGAGCCGGGCCGCCTTCTTCCATTCGGGACCCCTCGTCACCCGTCTAAATGACGGATTTTGCAGGATCAGATGCTTGTCGTAGGGACGGAACATGTCCGGCGACCACGCACACGATCATTCCCACGATTTCAGCCGCGCATTCGCCATCGGTATCGCGCTGAACCTCGGCTTCGTCGCGATCGAAACGGTTTACGGCTTCCTTGCGGGCTCCATGGCGCTGGTGGCGGACGCCGGCCACAATCTGTCGGACGTGCTCGGCCTCATCGTCGCATGGGCCGGCGCAAGCATGGCGCGCCGCTCCCGGTCACCGCGCTTCACCTTCGGCTTCAAGAAGGCCTCGATCCTGGCGGCGCTGATCAACGCCTTGTTCCTGATGGTCGCGGTCGGGGCCATCATCGCCGAAGCCATCCGGCGCCTGTTCCATCCCGCACCCGCGGAGGGTGGAACGATGATGGTGGTTGCCGGGATCGGGATCGTGATCAACGGCGCGACCGCGCTTATGTTCGCGCGGCAAAGCCACGACATCAACATTCGTGCCGCCTTCCAGCACATGGCGGCGGATACTGCCGTGTCCGCCGCAGTGGTGATGTCGGGCGCGGTGATCCTGTGGACAGGGCAGCAGTGGGTCGACCCGGTCATGAGCCTTGCGGTTGCGGTCGTCATCCTTTGGGGAAGTGTGGGCCTGCTCAAGGAATCCGTGTGGATGTC
>JBJMUK010000119.1:0-4761 GCA_045811225.1 Sphingomicrobium sp.
TCAGGGCCTGACGCTTGTTCCCCTGTCGATCTATTTCAATGGCCGGGGACGAGCGAAGGTTGAACTGGCAATCGCCCGAGGCAAGAAGATGCACGACAAGCGCGAGACTTTGAAGGAGCGGGACTGGAAGCGGGAGCAGCAGCGCCTGCTTCGCCGCGATGCTTGAGAGCGCGTCCGCGGCGGTCGGAGGGTTCGTCCGCCGCAACATGCCGACACGCGAGTCGGTCCACCAAAGCTGGCTTCTGCGGCCTTTCGCCCATCGGCTGAAAGACCCGGCGCTATGGCGTCTCCACCGACGGTCAGTGCCCCGAGCGGTCGCGCTGGGACTGGGTATCGGCGTTGTCATTCCCTTCATGCACATGGTGCTTGCAGCCATGCTGGCCATCCCACTGAGGGCGAATGTGGCGGTCGCGGCGGCGTTCACCTTATTGGTCAATCCGCTGACCATACCGCCCCTATATTACGCGGCTTACCGGACCGGAGAGTGGGAGCTTGGCCACCATGCCGCTGCATTCAATGTTCCAAATGCGAAGGTCTCGGGCGAGGCGGCTCAGATGTTGCAGTGGTTGCATGATGCCTCCGGCCCGTGGGCGCTCGGGATCATAACGATCGCCGCGGCGGCGTCGCTCATCGGCTATGGCTTGAGCGCGATTGTGTGGCGGGGCTGGCTCGTCAATCGCTGGAGCCGCCGCAGCCGTCGTAGCCGCGCGTCCTGAGCCGGGCCGGGTCGCGATGTTCCATGAAGACCTTCCGCCACTTGCGCTGAATTCCAGGCCACATTCGCGCTGGCTGTTGCCCGCATTGCTCGCAGGCGCGGCAGTCACGATCCTTTTGCTATCGTTCAGCCTGGGTCATTTGACGATTGGGCTGATCGCCGCCGCGTTGATCGTCGGCGCGAGCCTTGTCCTATACTTCCGAGCGAAGGCGGATGGACGATTGGTGGTCGGTCCTCTGTCGGCCGCGCCTGATTATTCCGTCGTTGGCGCAGCGATGAGTCTCTGTCCCGAACCTGCTGCGGTCACATCGCATGAAGGCTCGTTGCTGATCGCGAATGCTGCATACCGGGACGCTTTCGGCTCCACGCCACCAGCCGAACTCGGTAGCGACTCCGAAGCCGGCAAGTCGCTCGAGCTTGCCCGAACCATGGCCTGCCGCGATGGCGCGGGGTGCGTCACCGGTATCCGGACCGCCGATGGAACGAGCCCGGTCGAGGTGGAGCGGGTTGGAGTGCATGATGACTTGCTCCTGTGGCGGTTCCCGAAAGCCAAGGGTCCTGACACACAAATGCTTGCCACACGTTGGCTAGGCGGAGTGGCGGGAGAACGGCTGGGACAGTCCGGCGTGCTGTCGGCCCTTGTCGGGCCTGACGGGACCCTGATTGGATGCAACGAGGCGTTTCGGGTACGGGCGCGAATAACCGACGCTGACAGTTCGACCCGTTCCTTCCTCGACCTGGTGAACGTCGATGGAGACGAGGCGCGGCTGTCGTCAGAACCCGGTTCGACCCCGATGCGGTTCGTTCAGCTGCCGCTGGACTCCAACGGCGCGGGCGCGTTCCTGATGTTCGATGGGAGGTCGGCCGAACCGACCAGCGAATCCGCGAATTTGCAGGCGCTGCTCGACGTTCTTCCGATCGGCCTAGCTCTGGTCGACCGGGACGGCCGCTTCATCACCATGAACCAGGCCTTCCGCATCGCCGGAGGGATCAAGGGCAACAGCCAGCCGACCTATCCTGGCGATCTGGTGATCAAGGACGACAAGGCTGCGGTCGCAGATGCCGTTCGCCGCAACGCGCGCGGGCCGGCGATGTCGGGCGATCTCGCGGTTCGGCTGGTTCGCGATCCGTCCGAGCCCGTGGCGCTGACCATTGCGGGGTTGCGCGGGCTCGGCGAGCCTGCGGTCCTTCTTTTGCTCAAGGACAATAGCGAGGAAGCGAAGCTCAAGCGCCAGATCGCGCAAGCGACGAAGATGCAGGTTGTCGGCCAGCTTGCCGGCGGCGTCGCGCACGATTTCAACAATATCCTGACCGCGATCATTGGCCATTGCGACCTGATGCTGATGCGTCACACGCCCGGCGACAGCGACTATGACGACATCCAGCAGATCAAGTCCAACTCGAACCGCGCGGCTGGCCTGACGCGACAGCTGCTGGCTTTCTCCCGCCAGCAGACCCTGCGGCCGCAGGTTTTGCAGCTTCCGGACGTCATTTCCGAGGTGTCGCACCTGCTCAAGCGCCTGCTTGGCGAGACGGTCCAGCTGGTCGTCAAGCACGGCCGGAATCTGGGGCCCGTGCGCGCCGATCCTGGCCAGCTGGAGCAGGTCATCGTCAATCTGGCGGTCAACGCCCGTGATGCGATGGTGGCGCAAGGCGGCGGAACCTTGACCATCCAGACCTACCCGGTCCGGGCCGATCAGGTCGCCGAATTGGGGTCGGAGATCCTACCCATCGCGGATTATAGCGCCTTGTCGGTGATGGACACCGGCTGCGGGATTGCCGCCAACGTCCTCAGCAAGGTGTTCGAACCCTTCTTCACCACCAAGGAAGTGGGGAAGGGGACCGGCCTTGGCCTGTCCACCGTATACGGCATCGTGAAACAGTCCGGCGGCTTCATCTTCGCGGACTCGCAAGTCGGCGAAGGGACCCGCTTCGTCATCTATCTCCCAGTCCACCGGGAAGAGGCCGAAGTTAAGAAAGCGCGCAAGGCACCGAAGCCCAAGCAGGACGAGCTGTGGGGCAGCGGCAAGGTCCTGCTGGTCGAGGACGAGCCCATGGTCCGCGGCGTGGCCGAACGTGCGCTGACCCGACACGGCTATACGGTCGTCACCGCCGACAATGGCGAAGAAGCGCTCGAACTGCTCGCAAAGGAAGAAGACATCGCACTTCTGATCACGGACGTGGTCATGCCGATCATGGACGGCCCGACCATGGTCCGTGAGGCACGGAAGACGCACCCGACCCTCAAGATCCTGTTCATGTCCGGCTATGCCGAGGAGCAGCTTCGCAATTCGATCGACATTGACGACGTGGCGTTCCTGCCGAAACCCTTCTCGGTCCAGGAACTGGCGGAAGCCGCCCGCCGAGTGCTCGCCGCTAAATAGGCTTTGAACTTTCGGAACCGCAGCCTATGCGGTCACTATGTCGGCAGCCCGCTCCATCCTCATTGTCGAGGATGAACCCCTCATCGCCATGATGCTCGAGGACTTCCTGGAGTCGCTCGGCCACTCGGTTGCGGGGTCATGCGACAGCGTCAACGAAGCCATGGCGGCCGTCGAACGTGGGGGTTTCGACGTGGCCATCCTCGATGTGAATCTGAAGGGCGAGAACGTGTGGCCGGTTGCGACGGCACTGCGCAGCAATGGCGTGCCTTTCGTGATTGCCAGCGGCGGCCATGTTGATCCGCCACCGCCCGAATTCGCCTCCGTACCGCTGATCGAGAAACCTTACACGGTCGACCGCGTTACTCCGGCCATCGACGCTGCACTGGCAGGTTGACGCTGCGGCCGCTCAAGGCGGCATGCAATGGTCCTTGTTGTTTGCGGTGCGGCTCTAATCCTGATGTTTGATCTCCAAAGTCACTTCATCTTCCCGACGCACGCCGTCGGCCCGGCCGGACCATTGCCAAAGCGCGGACAGCGCTTGACGCTGGGTACGCCAGACGGCGAAACGCTCCATGGTGTCCATATTCCGCCGGACCGCGACGGCGACGGAATGCTGGTCCTGAGCTTCGCCGGCAATGCCTGGAACAGCCAGGAAGCCGCGACCTACATTCACCAACTGTATCCGCAAGCGGACGTGATCGGCTTCCACTATCGGGGCTATCGGCCTTCGACGGGCAGTCCGTCGGCCGACGCGCTGCTCGCCGACGCGCCCCTGGTCTTCGACTTCGCGATCAAACGCGTGAAAGCAAAGCGGGTCGTTGCAGTCGGCTTGAGCATCGGCACGGGTGTTGCATCCGCACTGGCCTCCGAGCGCGATCTTGACGGCCTGATCCTTGTCACGCCCTTTGATTCCCTGAAGGCAGTGGCAAGCGGTCAGTATCCATGGCTGCCAGTGGCAACCATGTTCGCGCACGAGATGAACAGCGTCGAGGCGCTGCGCACCGTGCACACTCCAGTAGCAATCATTGCCGGCGAGCATGACACGCTGATCCTGCCCGATCGAACGAACGCACTGCGCAAGGCAGTACCCAATCTGGTGTATGACAGGACGATCTCAGGTACGGGCCACAACGACATCTACCATCGGTCCTCTTTCCACGACGCGATGCGAGAGGCGCTTGAGGCGGTAACTCGCTGATTTTGCGGAGTGCGCTTCCCTTGCGGTGGTGCAGCCCAGAGGCCATATTGTTTCTGAGGAGCCATGTTGGGGACCTCGCGTTAACGGACCCTAGAGCTTGCTTGTGCGACAAAGCGGGCTAGCATGGTGAGAAAATCGGTCATCCGGACCGAACGATAAGGATTGGAATGACCAAGCTTTCTGGCGGCGACAGCAAGAGCACTCTCTACTGCTCGTTCTGCGGCAAATCCCAGCACGAAGTCCGGAAGCTGATCGCCGGGCCGACCGTGTTCATCTGCGATGAATGCGTCGAGCTGTGCAACGACATCATCCGCGAGGAATCCAAGTCCGCGCTCGTCAAGACGCGTGACGGCGTTCCGACGCCGTTGGAAATCTGCAATGTCCTGGACGATTATGTGATCGGACAAAGCCGCGCCAAGCGCGTGCTCTCGGTCGCAGTTCACAATCATTACAAGCGTTTGTCG
>JBJMUK010000120.1:0-8973 GCA_045811225.1 Sphingomicrobium sp.
CAGGCGGTACAGATCCGCCAGAGCCACGGTGGATCCGGCAAGCAGGCGCGTTCCGTTATTGACGGCCTGCCGGCTGATGTTGTGACCCTGGCCCTAGCCAATGACACGGACGCGATTGCCGACAAGAAGCTGCTTGCTCCCAATTGGCAAAGCCGGCTGCCGAACAACAGCACGCCTTATTATTCCACCATCGTCTTCCTTGTCCGGAAGGGTAACCCCAAGGGCATTCAAGACTGGAACGATATCATCAAGCCGGGCGTGAAGGTCATCACGCCCAATCCGAAGACAAGCGGAGGCGCCCGCTGGAACTATCTCGCGGCATGGGGCTATGCGCGGCAGAAGTATGGTTCTCCAGCCAAAGCCAAGGAGTTTCTGACCCGCCTGTTCCGCAACGTGCCGGTACTCGACAGCGGCGCTCGCGGTTCTACCACCACATTCGTTCAGCGCGGGCAGGGCGACGTCCTGATTGCGTGGGAGAATGAAGCCTTCCTTGCAGTCAACAAGCTGGGCCGCGGCAAGTTCGATATCGTCGTCCCGTCGGTCTCGGTCCTCGCCGAACCGCCCGTCGCCGTGGTCGACAAGGTCGTGGATCGAAAAGGCACGCGCAAGGTCGCAGAAGCCTATTTGAAGTTCCTCTACACGCCCGAAGCGCAGGAACTGATCGCGCAGAATTACTATCGTCCCCGCAACGCTCAGGTAGCCGCCAAGTACAAGGCGCGGTTTCCCAACGTTCGCCTGTTCACAATCAACAATTTCGGCGGCTGGCGGAAAGCTCAGGCCGACCATTTCAACGACGGCGGGCTGTTCGACCAGATCTTTGAACAAGCCAAGCGCTGACCTCTCCAATCGTCTAATCATTCCGGGGGTAACACCAATGCGTATCCTGCTTCTCGCGGGGGCTTCGGCCTTTGCCATCTCCTCGCCGGCCTTCGCCCAGTCTGCGGGCGACGACTTCTCGCAGACAACCACCAGCGACCAGGCGCCGCAGGAATCCTCGCCAATCGACACGCTGGTAGACGAGGGCAAGCCTGCCGCTCAGGCTTCCGTGTCGACTGGAGATCCGGTGCAGGATCGGCTGAGCGCGCTTGAGGCCCGAATCCGGCAACTCGAGAGCCGCAACGCGGAGCTGGAGCAGCAGTCGGAGCTCAATGAAGGCCGTCTCCAGAGCGTCGAGACCCGCGCTGCCAAAGCCGCGCAGTTCAGCTGGGCCCCGACCATTTCGGAACCTACGGGCAATTTCACGTTCAAGCCCCGTGGCGTGATCGAGGGAGATGTCGCAGCCTTCTTTGAACGCAAGGGCGGCTACGATTACAACAACGGCACCGGCTTCCGTCGCGCGCGGCTTGGCTTTGACGGCACAGCACTGAAGAACTTCAACTACCGCATCGAAGTAGATTTCGCCGGCAACGCGGTCAGCCTGCTCGACGCGTATTTGCAGTACACGAAGATCCCGAAGACCGTGATCACGGTCGGCCAGCACAAGGCGCCCTTCGGGCTCGAGTCCAACAACAGCGACAATTATAATACGTTTCTGGAACGCGGCATGTTCACCAACGCGTTCGGCAATGCCGGCGCGGAGCGCCGCATCGGCGCGTCAATTGCCTATTCACCCAAGGAAACGCTCAACTTCCAGGTCGGCGTGTTTGGCGACAACGAAAGTATCTCCCGCTCGTCTGTCGCGCCAGTCACCAATACCCCTGACGAAAGCTGGGGCGTGAATGGTCGCGCCACCTGGGAACCCATTTTCGACACCGGCAAGATCCTGCACTTCGGCGCTTCGGGCTTCTACCGAACGGCGTTGAAGTCGGGCGACGTCGAAGACGCGGTGCGCCTCTCGGACCGTCCGAATATCCGCGTCGACAACGGCAACATCGCAGACACCGCAGTGATCACCGGCGTTCGCGACCTTCGTTATGCGGGCGGCGAAGCGGCCGCAGTGTTCGGGCCAGTGACCCTCGCCGGTGAGGTTGGGCGGATCTGGCTCAATCGCACGACCGCGCCGAATGAACATTTCACCGGATACTATGGCTACGCCTCATATTTCCTGACTGGCGAGACCCGCCCGTTCAAGGGTGGCAACTTCGATCGGGTCAAGCCCTTCACCGAGCTTGGAAAAGACGGACTGGGGGCTTTCGAGCTGGCGCTTCGCTACGACCATCTCGACCTGTCGAACACGCCGGTTCTGGCGCGCGCAGGCAATGAAGCGGAGAGCTTCACTCTTGGACTTAACTGGTATTTCAATCCATACGCCAAATTGATGTTCAACTGGGTCCGCTTCGAAGGAAACAACACGCCTCTCGACCCCATCGGGTCGAAGACGAAGGGCGATGTGCTGGCCACCAGGCTACACGTCGACTTCTAATGGCATCATCTTCAGTCGCACTTCGACGGACACGCCGCCCGGGCAGCTCATCGCTGCCCGGGTTCGGCCTGTCTATGGGCATCACCATCTTCTGGCTTTCGCTGATCGTCCTGTTGCCGCTAGCCGCGGTCTTCATCCGGAGCGGCAGTGGAGGCTGGGACGCCTTTGCATCGGCCGCGTTCGCGCCGCGCTCGATCGCATCCTACAAGCTGACGTTCGGCGCCGCATTCCTGGCTGCCGGGGTTAATGCGGTGTTCGGCCTCCTCGTCGCGTGGGTGCTCGTACGGTACGAGTTCCCGGGCAAGCGCCTGTTCGGAGCATTGGTGGATCTGCCCTTTGCCTTGCCGACAGCGGTGGCCGGAATCGCGCTGACCACGCTTTATGCGGACACGGGCCTGATCGGCGAGCAGCTTGCAAAGTTCGGGATTGCGATCGCCTACAAGCCTGCCGGCGTGGTGCTTGCACTCATCTTCATCGGACTGCCATTCGTGGTCCGGACGCTTGAGCCGGTCCTCGCCGACGTCTCGCGAGAGATGGAGGAGGCAGCGCTGACCCTTGGCGCAAGCAGGCTCCAGACCTTTGGCCGAGTGATCCTCCCAGCCATTACTCCCGCGCTTGCCACCGGCTTCGCCTTGGCGTTCGCGCGCGGCGCCGGCGAATATGGATCCGTGATCTTCATAGCGGGCAACATGCCGTTCGAATCTGAAATCACGCCGTTGCTGATCGTCACACAGCTTGAGGAATATGATTATGCCGGCGCTGCCGCGATTGCGACGGTGATGCTGGTCATTTCCTTCGCGATGCTGCTGGTCCTCAACCTGCTGCAGCAGTGGCAGAAGCGGAGGCTCGCCTAATGGCCCGGCGTTCAAACTTACGGGAACCGACCGCGGTAAAGGCCGTGCTGATCGCGGCAGCCCTTGCCTACATTGGTTTGATGCTGCTGTTTCCGCTTGGCGTGGTCATAACCGAGGCCCTGCGCGACGGAATCGCAGCATGGCTGGCGGCCGTGACAGAGCCGGACGCCCGCGCTGCGATCAAGCTAACCTTGCTGGTCGCCGGAATTGCTGTCCCGCTGAACCTGGTGTTCGGCGTTGCGGCTGCCTGGGCGATTTCGAAATATAGCTTCCCGGGTAAGACCATCCTGGTCACCTTTATCGAGATTCCGTTTTCCGTTTCCCCAGTCGCATCCGGCCTCGTGTTCGTGCTGCTGTTCGGTGCGCAGGGCTGGTTCGGTGAGTGGCTCATCGAGCATGATGTCGAGATCATCTTTGCGCTGCCTGGCCTGGTACTCGCCACGGTGTTCATCACCTTGCCGTTTGTCGCTCGCCAGCTGATCCCCTTGATGACGGCGCAAGGCCGCTCGGATGAGGAGGCGGCGCTGTCGCTCGGCGCATCCGGTTGGCAGACATTCTGGCACGTTACCCTGCCGAATATACGGATGGCGCTGCTTTACGGAGTGCTGCTCTGCAACGCCCGCGCCATGGGCGAATTCGGAGCTGTCAGCGTGGTTTCGGGCCATATCCGCGGCGAAACCAATACCATGCCCCTCCATGTCGAGGTTCTTTATAATGAGTACAACTTCACCGCCGCTTTCGCGGTCGCTTCCCTCCTCGCCCTCCTTGCCCTCGTCACCCTGGCTCTTAAGAGCGCACTCGAGTGGCGATACCGCGATCAACTCGCGGCTCGGGGGTGAAATGTCGATTCAAGTGAAAGGCGTATCGAAGAGCTTCTCGGCTTATCCGGCGCTCGACGACGTAAGCATCGAGATCGCCGACGGAGAGTTCGTCGCACTGCTTGGACCTTCGGGATCGGGAAAGACGACGCTGCTTCGCATCATTGCAGGCCTGGAAACGCCGGAAGCGGGCGAGATCTGGTTCGGGAACCGCAACGTCACGGAAACTTCGATCGCTTCGCGCGGCATCGGTTTCGTGTTTCAGCATTACGCGCTGTTCGGCCACATGACTGTGGCGGAGAATATTGGCTTCGGACTCAGTGTCATGAAGCGATCCCAGCGCCCCTCGAAGTCGGACATCCGCAGGCGCGCTGACGAACTGCTCGAACTCGTTCAACTGCCCGGCCTCGGCGACCGATTTCCAAGCCAGCTAAGCGGCGGCCAGCGCCAGCGTGTTGCGCTTGCGCGTGCCTTGGCTCGCGAACCGCGCATCCTGCTTCTGGACGAGCCGTTCGGAGCGCTGGATGCCAAGGTCCGGCGTGAGCTTCGCGGAGCATTGCGGCAGATTCACAACGAGCTGAAGCTCACCTCCATTTTCGTCACGCACGATCATGAGGAGGCCTTCGAGCTGGCCGACCGCGTGGCTCTGCTAAACCGGGGCAAGGTGGAGCAGTTCGGCATTCCCGACGATATCGTGAACCGCCCGGCGAGCGAATTCGTCAGGAACTTCGTCGAGTAAGGCTAGAGGTCGGCGACAACGTCCGATTGCAGGTCCAGTGACTCCGCCACGGCATTGAGCCGCCGGAGCACCTGGTCGCCCACCAGTGCATTCTCCTTTGCAGGCACGTGGAGCTCGAGCCTTTCGCCGTCACAGTGAAGTTCCGTCTCATGAAGCACTGAGGCAACGCCGCCCGACAGGCGCTGAGCAAGGCGCATCGCCAGTCCCCAGCGGCGGGCGCGATGCAGGTCTTCGGTCGTGCAGAGGCTGGCGAGTTCCGGCCCCAGCAGCTTGTCTCGGCCGAAGTTGGACGACAGTGCCTGGGCCATGATCACCCGCTCGGCAGCGGTCACGCTCACCCAATTGCCGTGGAGCGCCATTTCCACTCCCCGATCGGCGCGAAAGTCCGGGTTCGCCTGCCAGGCAACATCGGCGAGAATGCAGCCTGCGTGCCGGAGCCGCTCCAGGTGTGGGGGATCGTCGAACAATGGTGAGATCCAGTCGTCGAGCAGGTCGCCATGTTCGCCGAATCGGCGCTCGCCGCCGCTGGCCTCCCGCGCGCCTTCGATCAGCGGATCGCACCTGCGCACCCGTGCCGAAAGGCTAGAATAAAGGAGCCCTTCGCGAATTCCGAAGCTCGAGACGACCAGCTCGCTGGGCTCGATCTCATCGACCAGCGCCGACAGCAGCATCGCGGCCGCCGGTGTGCTCGCGAGACGCGCTGGGGCAATGCCCTTGGTCAGCGTCCTGTCGGGTGCGCTCGCAAGTCTCCGCAAATCGGCAACCCTGTCCGGGTGCATGCAATATTGCTGCGTGATGGGCAGTGGGAATGCCGTTGCGAGCATGTCCATCTTCGCCAGAGCGCGCCATGATCCACCCACCATGTAGAAGGCCTCGCCCTTGCCGCGACCTCTGAGCCCAGCCCGATCGAGCGTTTGCCGAATCGTCTTCCTGACCTGCTTTTCGGCTTCTGGCCCGCTGGGTACACGCAAGACGCCAAGCGGCATGGAAACGCCGGTACCCACGCGACCGTCGCCAACTTGTACCAGTTCCAGGCTTCCGCCGCCGAGATCTCCGACGATCCCGCGCGCCTCGGGAATGGCCGACAATACACCAGTGCCCGCCAGCCGCGCTTCTTCGTCTGCGCTGAGTATTTCACAATCGAAGCCAATGCGTTTGATGGCTTTCACGAAGTCACCGCCGTTGCGCGCATCGCGTACCGCGGCCGTGGCGACCACCCGGGTGCGCACGACGTTCATATGCGCCAGCAAGAGGTGGAAGCGCGCGATCGCGCTCAGCGCCTTTTCCTGAGGTCCCGGTGCGAGTTCGTTGGCATCCGTAAGCCGGCCGAGACCCGCCAGCACCTTTTCATTGAACGTCAGTGCGGGAACGCGTGTCGCACCGGAATAGACGACAAGACGGACCGAGTTGGAGCCGATGTCGATAATCGCGACTGGGCGTTCGGCAGTCACGTGCAGCGGCTCAGCGGCCGCGAATGAAACGGAGCTTCGGAACCCTGCGGCCCTTCTTCAGAGCCTGCCCCCGACCCGAGAGCGAGGTGTTCGTCATGAAATATTTGTGCAGGTTGAACGCCTCGTTCGGCTTGGGCTGGAGCCGCTGATAGCTGCCATCGGGGCGAAGCCGCCAGCTTTGTTCGTTGTCGATCAGGTTGGCGACCATGACCTGGTCGAGCAACTGGGCGTGAACGGTGCGATTTTCGATCGGCAACATATATTCGATCCGCCTGTCAAAGTTGCGGGGCATCCAGTCCGCGGAGCTGATGTACACCCGCGCGGCGGGATGCGGCAGCTCATGCCCATTCGCAAAGCACCACAGCCGCGCATGTTCCAGAAAACGCCCCACGATCGACTTCACGTGGATGTTCTCGGAAAGGCCAGGGACGCCTGGGCGCAGGCAGCAGATCCCCCGGATGACTAGGTCGACTGAAACGCCGGCGGCGCTCGCTTCATAGAGCTTGTCTATGATGATCGGATCTACCAGCGAGTTCATCTTGGCCCAGATTCCGCAAGGCGTACCCGCCTTGGCCGCCGCTATCTCCAGATCCATCAGCCGTAACAATTCGGACCGCAGTTCGTGCGGTGAGATCGACAGATGCTTTAGATTGCGCGGTTCCAGGTAGCCAGTGATGTAATTGAACAGCTTCGCCGCATCCCGACCAATCTTCTGGTCCGCGGTGAAATAGCTGAGGTCCGTGTAGGTACGCGCTGCAATCGGATGATAATTTCCGGTCCCGAAGTGACAGTAGGTGCGGTAGCCCTTCTCCTCGCGCCGGACGATCATCGAAACTTTGGCGTGGGTTTTCCAGTCGATGAAGCCATAGACGACCTGAACGCCAGCACGCTCGAGCGCGCTCGCCCACAGCAAATTCTGTTCCTCTTCGAAGCGGGCCTTGAGCTCGACCACTGCCGTCACCGACTTGCCCGATTCCGCAGCATCAATGAGGGCGCGGACGATCGCCGATTGCTTGCCGGCGCGGTAGAGCGTCTGCTTGATTGCGACTACGTCAGGATCGGCGGCGGCCTGCTGCAGGAATTCCACCACCACTTCGAAGCTTTCGTAGGGGTGGTGGACCAGGATGTCCTTGCTGCGGATGGCCGCGAAGCAGTCGCCGCCGTGTTCGCTGATTCGTTCGGGAAGGCGCGGGTCGAACGGCGGAAACTTAAGCTCGATCCGATCTTCTTCGACCAGGCTTGCAAGGTCCGCCATCCCAAGCACGCCTTTTTCCACAGCGACGATCGCATCGCCGGCGTTCAGGCCGAGTTTCACCACCTGCACGAGGCTTTCTGCCATGCTGGCGTCGATCTCCAGTCGGACGACACGGCCGCGACGGCGCCGCTTGATCGCGGTGCGGAAGTAGCGGACGAGGTCCTCCGCTTCCTCTTCGATCTCGATGTCGCTGTCGCGAATCACGCGAAAGGCGCCGCCGCGCAGCACCTCGTAGCGGGGGAATAGATAATCGGTCTTGCGCCGAATGATCGTTTCTAGTGCGATGTAGCGGGCTTCATCCCCGGGAATTCGAACGTAGCGGGGCAGGGCGGTGGGCAACATGATCAGTTCGAACACGGTCGACTTGCCCTTGCGGAGCTCGAACAGCATCGAGAAGCCGCGATTGGAAATGAATGGGAAGGGGTGCGCCGGGTCGATGGCCTGTGGGGTGAGCAGCGGAAAGATCTGCTCGTTGAAATAGCGATCGAGCCACGCTTCCGCCGAGGCTTCCAGCGGCTCCTCCCCGATCACGATTATTCCCGCTTCCACCAGCGCGAGCTGAATTTCAGCCCAGACCCGGTGCTGGTCAGCGACCAGCTGATCGACAGCCGCAGTTATCGCCGTCAGCTGCTGCGTCGGCGTAAGCCCGTCCGCTGAAGTCTCCTCGACCTTGAGATGCTGATGCGCCTTCAGGCCCGCGACCCGCACCATGAAGAATTCGTCGAGGTTGCTGGCCGATATCGACAGGAATCGTAGCCGTTCCAGCAACGGATGCCCCACGTTGCAAGCTTCCTCCAGCACGCGACGATTGAACGCGAGCCAGCTCAGTTCCCGATTGAAATATCGCTCCGCCGGTAGAATCGGCGGAGGGACGATTGCGGCGGAATCTTTGGTGATGCTGGTAGTCATCCGGGTCTTCGCTGCGGCGGTCATCGGCAGGCTATACGCGTTCGAACGCGGTTAGTGTCTCCGAATAGAAACCTAGTTTTGTGACTCTGCTGTTACGGTTTCGCCGAACGCGGTATGAAGAATGGAGAAAAGCAGGGGTTGAGCATGGCAAAGTCGACGACCAAGGCAACGAAAACGGACAAGAGCGAGAAGGCGAGCGCCGCCCCGAAAGCTCCCAAGGCCGCGAAAGCACCAAAGGCTCCGAAAGCGCCGAAAACTCCGAAGGCCGCGAAAGCGCCGAAGAAAGCCCCTGCAAGCAAGTTCAAAGAAAAGGCCGTTGAGCTCGCCTCCAACCCAGTGGTTGCCGAGGTTGTCGCTGCAACCCTGGTTGCCGCCGCTGCTGCGCTGAAGGACCCCAAGAAGGCACGAGCGATGGCCGCGTCCGCCGCTGACGAGATAGAGACAGCCGCCAAGGGGGCTGCGAAACAATCCGGCGCTCTGTGGCAACTGGCCCTCGACGTCGCTCGCCGCATCATTGCCGCGATGAAGTAGGAAAAGGTGAAATCGGGCCAGAAAAACGGCAGGAAATCGAAGAAGGCGAGTTAG
>JBJMUK010000121.1:0-2814 GCA_045811225.1 Sphingomicrobium sp.
CTTGAACTCGGCCTCAAGTATCGCTGGTTCAACACGGGCAAGCTGAAGTTCGGATCGAACGACATCGACACTCCGGTGCCGTTCGGCCTGCAGGGACGGTACAGCTCGCATAGCTTGCTCGCGAGCCTGATCTACAACTTCGCGGCTCCGCCGCCTCCGCCGCCGCCACCACCGCCACCGCCGCCTCCGCCGCCGCCAGCGACGCAGACCTGCCCGGACGGTTCGGTCATTCTTGCAACGGATGCGTGCCCGGTTCCGCCGCCGCCGCCTCCGCCTCCGCCACCGGAGCCAGAACGCGGTTAAGCGTTCGGCCCAAGGCTGAGAAAGTTTGGGCGAGGCAGCTTAGCTGCCTCGCCCTTTCTTTTGCCCGGAGCCCGCCAGTAGTTCCAAGCAGACGCAAGGGCCCAACCGCCGACCGAAGTCGGCAGGTGACACTGATCAGCTTGTGAACTTAGTTGTTGCCCGCAGCGACCGCAGAGGGAGCGTTGGCTTGCGGGCCATCCCAACCGTAGATGTCCTCAAGATAGGCGATCGTGCCGTCCTTCGGCTGCGCAGTGAGGTACGTCAGGAACACCGGAACACCCTGAGGGAGCTGAGTCCGGATCTCGGGATCCTTCGACGGGGCGATCGGTTCGCGTCCGAGGAGCCAACGCGCCAGGCGAGGTGCCGCTTCCAACCGGACACAGCCATTGCTCTTGTCGCGATGCGCGAGCGCGAAATAGTCCCGCTGCGGCGTGTCGTGGAGGTAGATGTCCTGGCCGCTCGGAAACGGAAACTTCATCTTGCCCATCGAATTGGTCGGGCTGGGCAACTGCCTTACGCGGATCTGCTTCTGACCGGCGGCGACAGCCTTCCAGTCGACGCTGTCGGGAGCGACGACCGTCGCCTGCTCCGTCCAATCCGACATGACTTCATAGCCGCGCACTTTCAGGTATTTTGTACCCTCCTTCACCACTCCGGGAGCAACTTTCTGCCGGACGAGATGGTGAGGCACGTTCCAGTACGGATTGAACGTCATGTAATGGATGATGCTGGCGATCATCGGCGTCGGAAGGCCAAGCTTACGCTTGTCGCCCACCACAACCTTCATCGAGTCCACCGGCTGCCCATTTTCGTACATGTAGAGCATCTGCGAGCCCGCATCGACGAGCACGAAGCGCCCCTTCGCCGGCAAAGACCTAGCCCGGTCAAGGTTAGCCAGCAGGCGTGAGTCGGGGCTCAGATTACCTGTCGCGTTCGCCTGTGCCCAAGCGGTATCGCGCAATTGCGCGTAAATCGGGTTCACGTTGGCGACGCTGTTGATCATTGCCTGCAGCGACGGTGCTGCAGATGCCGTGAGCAGGATCTGGTCCGTTCGGGTGCCCTGCGGCGACAGGACCGGATAGGCGTAGATCATTCCGGGCGTAGGCCGCTTCACCGCCTGCACATAAGCGACCCAGGCGGTGGAGAGTGTCCGTTCCGCGGCGGCAACGCTGGCGGGATTGCTCCCGGCAGCAGAGGCGACCGCTGCTTCAACCTGGCTTGCCAGCTGAGGTCCACCTGAAAAGCCGTCGAACGGCGCACGCTTCAAGATCCGCACGAGATCGCCGACTGCGGGGTTCGCAACGCCGCCACGAAACCACAGGGGTTGGATCGTGTAGGTGCTGTAGAAAGACGCCACCGATGCTTGCGCGCTCGCCACTGATGGGACGGCCGACGAAGCTGCTGCCACGGACTGGGCGTTTGCCGCGGTGAGTGGCTGAAACATGGTGGCCGCGAGCAGCGATAAAGCGATCTGGCGTTTGTTCATGACCTCTCTTGTAACCCCCTGAACCTGAACCGGAAGCTTACACAGCCAAAACGCGGCGGTCTTCCAGCTCCTGTGTCCTGAGAGCACCATGTGGGCAATCCCCGGGGATGTGCAACCGGTTCTGCCCACTTGGTTCGTCCGGCGTTCCGTAGCATAGCCCGGCGCCGTGCAGCAGCGAGGCAGATCAAGAGGTCGGATATGAAGGTTCAAGGGATTGCCGCGGTCGTTACCGGCGGCGCTTCAGGACTGGGCGAGGCAACAGCCCGGGAGCTTGCCCGTCGAGGTGCCAAGGTCGCCATCTTCGACCGCGATCCGGAGGGCGGGGAGCGCGTGGCAGCGGAACTCGGAGGGATTTTCTGCGAAGTTGATGTCACGAGCGATGCTGCTGTCGAAGCCGGATTCCAAAAGGCCCGGGAAGCGCATGGCCAGGAACGCATTCTCGTCAATTGCGCGGGGATCGTCTCTGCCGCCAAGACCGCTGGCCGCGACAAGGCGACGGGCGCGATAAAGACGTTTCCGCTCGACCAATTCGAACGGACGATCTCCATCAACGTCCTTGGGTCATACCGCTGCATTACCCAGTCGGCGGCAGGGATGATGAGCGCCGAACCGCTTGAAGACGGGGAGCGCGGGTGCATCGTCAACACCTCCTCCGTCGCGGCCGAGGATGGGCAAATCGGGCAAGCTGCCTACTCCGCCTCGAAGGGCGCGATCCTGGCAATGGGATTGCCGATCGCTCGTGACCTGATGAACGAAGGCATCCGTGTGAACACCATCCTTCCGGGAGTGTTCAAGACGCCCATGGTGGGCGGCATGCCCGACGCCGTGCAGGAAGCGCTTGGAGCGCAGGTGCCATTCCCAAAGCGGCTCGGCGAACCGTCGGAATATGCCGAGCTCGCCTGCTTCCTGATCGAGTCAGCTTATATGAACGCGGGAGCCGTACGGCTTGATGGCGGGATCCGAATGGCTCCTCGATGAGCGCGGACCTTGCCGGCCTCGTCGCCCCGCTGGAGCTTGCCGCGCGC
>JBJMUK010000122.1:0-4260 GCA_045811225.1 Sphingomicrobium sp.
CCGATGCGGCAGGGCTTTGCGGTCGCCCGCGACCGCATGACCGCCGACCTGCGGCAGATCGGCTATTGCGTCTTGGACAGTGCCGCGACCTACTTCATGTGCGTCGACCTGAAAGCTTCCGGCATCGCTTTGGATGACGAAGCATTTGCAGCGGCAGCAGTGGAGCAGGCCGGAGTCGCCGTCGTGCCGCTGTCCTCTTTCGCAGAACGCGACCCGCAAAGGCACATGGTCCGCCTCTGTTTCGCAAAACGGGACGAGACGATTGCCGCCGGCGTGAAAGCGCTGGCGCGGGCTCGAGGGCTGTTCCTCAGCTAGGAAGCGCGCCCAGTTCGCCGGTTAGCTGAGGCCAACGGGCATCGAACTGCTCGCGCCAGGACTGCAATCTGTCTGGACCGAGGGCACGGGAAATGAGGTAGCCTTGCGCGAGGTCGCAGCCCAGTTCTCGCAAGATGGCGAGCTGATCGACCGTTTCCACCCCTTCGGCGGTCGTGGTCAGGCCCAAACCGTGCGCAAGGTCGACAATGCAGCGCACAATGAGCCTGCAATCGTTCGAGACTGGCAGATCGCTGACAAAGGCGCGATCGATCTTCAGTTCGGTGAAGGGAAGATGGCGGAGCTGCAGAAGGGACGAGTAGCCGGTTCCGAAATCGTCGAGCGCTAGGCGGATCCCTTTGATCCGGAACCGGGTCAACGTGTCCATCAGGTTGATGAGCGGCTGGGTAGCGCCTTCGGTCAGTTCCAGCACCAGGCAATCGGTCGGCACGCCGAGCCTTCGGCAGGTTCGTTCCACAAGATCCGGGAAGTCCAGCTTCTCGAGGCTGAGCGCCGACATGTTCACGGCGATCGACGTCTCCAGTCCCTGTTCTCGCCACCGCACCCACTGCGAAAGCGAGGTTTCGAGAACCCAGACGGTCAGTTCGCCAATCAGGCCATGGGCCTCGGCCAAGGGCACAAACACGGACGGCGGGATGAGTCCGAGATCCGGCTCATCCCAGCGGACTAGCGCCTCGACCCGAACCAGATTGCCGTCGGTAAGCGCGACCTTGGGCTGATAGGCCATGTGCAACCTTTGTTCAGCCAGCGCTTGGCCGAACCTTGGAACGAGGGCGGGGTCGCCCGGCGAAATCATTGATCGAGCAATTCCTTGAGATTGTTCAGGACAACTTCGACCTCTTCCAGCCGTGCGGGCTTGGCGAGCGGACCAACCATTTGCAGCCCGATCGCCTGCCCAAGACGGAATGCGGAATCCAGCACGCGCCGATCGAAACCGCTGACGATCAGCACCGGCCCTTGGAAATGCTCGGCCGCAAGGAAACGCAGCAATTCAACCCCGTCCATCCCAGGCATGCCCAGGTCGAGCGCGACCAGATCGGGACGTTCGGCCCGGAACTCGTCGCGGAATTTTCCGTCTTCAGAGGTAAGAACAGGGTGAAAACCGCATCCCTGCGCAACAGTGGCTAGGAAATCGCCGAGCGCGGGCTCGTCATCAATCAGCAGCAATCGCGGCTGAGCATTCATTCATTCCAACTTTCTACCGTTCGCGGACGAGCTCCGCTTTGGTGTTATTAAAGGAAACGCTCTTTTAACCGAGTGGCTCATATCACCCATTACGAAACGAATCCGTTTGGAGATGGCTCAATGTTCGCGTCACTGATCCGTCGTAAGCCCCTTCGCGGTGCGGATGCGACCGATAACGCCTTCGAGTCTACTACTTTTACACTCAGCACCGCGGTTCCGCGACCAGTCGAGCGCCGCGAGGGGGAGCGCCTGACGCCAATGCTGCGCACGGCGAAGCTCACGAGTGCTGCCGGCGAGCAGTTGATGTGCGTACGTAACGTTTCGGCCGGTGGATTGATGGCGGAGCTTTCGGACCCGCCGCCGATCGGTGATGCGGTCTGGGTTGAGCTTTCGTCACAGCGCATCCCCGCGTCCATCGTGTGGATCCGCGATGGCACCGCTGGCATCAAGTTCGACCAGAACCTGGATATTGGCGAGCTGCTGGCCGGCCGCAAGGCGCGGCACGGGTTCCGGCCACGCCCGCCTCGGTTGAACGTGGATTGCAAAGCGTCCGTGCGCGTAGGCAAGACGTATTATACCGTTGCGGTGCACGACATTTCGCTGGGCGGGATCAAGGTCGAGCCGATCGACGAATATTGCGTCGGCAAGAAGGTCGTCGTCGTTGTGGAAAGCTTCCGACCCGTGAAGGGTGAGGTGCGCTGGTTCTCCGAACGGGTTGCCGGAATCGTCTTCGACCAGCCGCTCGGCTTTGAAGAGCTCGCCGAATGGGTTGGCAAACGGTTGGAGATGGCCAGCCTGAGGGCCGCTTACCAAAAGCAGTAACGCTCCCTATCTGATGCTCCTCACCAGCCGAGGAGCATCAGGATATGGCCGAAGACGTCGCAGTTCTTGCCGGAGGATGTTTCTGGTGCACGGAGGCCGTTTTCCTAGACATTGCGGGCGTGAAATCTGTCGAGAGCGGCTACACCGGCGGCGAGACCCTCAACCCCACCTACAAGCAGGTCTGCGGTGGCGACACCGGCCATGCCGAGGCGATCCGCGTCACCTTTGACCCCGAAGTCATCACTTATGACGACCTGCTCGACATCTTCTTCGCGACGCACGATCCGACGCAGCTGAACCGGCAGGGCAATGACGTGGGGACGCAATATCGCTCCGCCATCTTTCCGCAGTCGGACGAGCAGGAGCGGAAGGCCCGCGCCGCCATCCAGCGCGCCAATGCCGAACAGGGCGGCCGCATAGTCACTACCATCGAGCCGATGTCGCACTGGTACCCGGCGGAAGAATATCACCAGGACTATTGGTCCGGCGAAGGCCAGCGCAATCCTTATTGCCTCGCGGTGATCCCGCCCAAGCTTCAAAAGCTGCGCAAGAGCTTCCAGGCGCGGTTGAAGAGCCAAGCGGCAGTATAGTATCTCCGCGTTAACCCAATAAGATGTTGGCTAGTTTAACTTTGCGTGCGACCTTGAATTGGCAGTCCGGAGAGAACTGCTCACTTTCGAGGGGGAAATACATTGTTTTCTAAGATCACCGCCGCGTCAGCCCTGTTGCTGGCGGCGTCCGCCGGCGCGCAGACCGTCGTAACCCGCAGGCGTCCACGTTGGCCCAGGCTCAGAACGTTGCCCTGGTCCCGCAGCAGACTGTCGGCAATGTGCTTCGTGCGGGTGCGCCGGTTCCTGTAGTGCTCGCCGAGGCACTTACGACGAAGGGCAAGTCACTTAAGGTGGGACGCCGCGTTCAGCTTGAAGTTGCCCAGGACGTGCTCCTCAATGGCCGCGTCGTCATTCCGGCCCGCAGCCCGGTGGAAGGTGTAATCACCGAGGTCCGCAACAAGGGCATGTGGGGCAAATCGGGCGCGATCCGGCTGCACATCAAGGCCGTAAACATCAACGGCACCAACATCCGCCTCAACGGCGACATGGATACCCGCGGCGAGACCGGCACTGCTGGCGTTGTCGGTGCGCTCGTCGTGCTGCCAGTCGCCGGATTCTTCGTTACTGGCACGAGCGCGGAGATGCCGCTCAACATGCCAGGTCGGGCATTCCTCGATCAGGATATCGCGCTCGCACCCGCGGCCTGATAGCAGCGATCTTTTGAACTCAGGGGCGGCTTCGGCCGCCCCTTTTTCGCGTCAGCGTGGTGCAGCGGCTCGGCGTAGGCGGTCATTGATCGCGCCGCCGAGCCCACGCTCCGGTATTGGCGCGACGGCAATTGCTGATTTGCCGGACGCATCCGCGTCATGCAGCAAATCGAACAGCCGCGCCGCCGCTTCGACTAGATTGCCGGATGCACTCAGGTCGGCATCGCCAGCTTGCCCGCCGAACCCGATCAGAAACTCTTCGGGCCGCGCCCGCAAAACGTTGAGGCGCAGCCGCTTGGCGGGAGCATAGTGGCTGGCCATTTGGCCCGGCGCTTCGATCGTTCCATTCCCTGCCTCATCGGCATTCACCTCGATGGGTCCCCTTCGCAGCAGCCGGAGTTTCCCGCCCGTCGCAGCCACGATGGTGGATTCGATGCCCCGTTCGCACGGGCCCGCGTCGACGATCAAAGGTATCCGGCCACCCAGACTTTTCATGACATGATGGGCACGGGTCGGGCTGATCGATCCGCTCGCATTGGCGGAAGGGGCGGCGAGCGGCCGTCCAGTCGCGCGAAGCAGGGCCTGCATCGCCGGGTGCGCCGGCACTCGCAGTCCGATCGTCGACAGACCTGCGGTTGCGATCGAAGCGATTCCCGAAGCTT
>JBJMUK010000123.1:0-20634 GCA_045811225.1 Sphingomicrobium sp.
TAGATCGGCACCGTGCCGATCGGCACGGGGCTGTTCCTGACGATCCAGTCGCGGATGTTGTGGATGTTACGACCGGTGGACAGGTCCATGACCGTGTCGGCGCCCCAGCGGATCGACCACACCATTTTATCCACTTCGGCAGCGACGTCGGAGGCGACGGCGCTGTTGCCGATGTTAGCGTTGATCTTGACCAGGAAGTTGCGGCCGATCGCCATCGGCTCGCTCTCAGGGTGATTAATATTGTTGGGAATGATGGCGCGACCGCGCGCGATCTCGTCGCGGACGAACTCGGGAGTTACGTAATCGGGGATTGACGCGCCGAAATCCTCACCGTCGCGCACATATTGCGCGAGCCGTTCGCGCCCGAGGTTCTCGCGCGTGGCCACATATTCCATTTCCGGCGTGATGATCCCACGCCGCGCGTAATGCATCTGACTGACGTTGGCGCCCCCCTTCGCGCGCAAGACCTTGCGGCGGACGTTCGGAAAGGGCTGAACCCCGCCCGACCGGTCCGGGCCGAGTTGTCCGTTGTCCTCCGGTCGGACCTCACGCTGGACGACTTCCTCGACGTCGCGACGGGCGCGGATCCAGTCGCGACGGACTTCGGGGAGACCGGCCATGATGTCGATTCGGGCGAGCGGGTCGGTGTAGGGTCCGGACGGATCGTAGACGCGCAACGGTGGCTCGCCGGACGATGGCTCCAGGTGAATTTCCCGCATTGCGACACCGAGCGGCCCAACGTGGATCTTCTTCGACCCGCGGATGGGGCCGGTGGTGACTTTGAGTTCGGTGCGGGCGGGAACGTCGGCCATCGTCTACTCTCCTATGGAGCGATGGCGGGGCGACCGTCTCCGCTCCCTACGCCGGTGTTAGCCGGATCAGGTTCAGCGGGTCGAAGGCTCCTGCCTCCCTCTCAAGCGCGGATCGGCGCTCCCCCGGGGAATGGGAGCGGCATAGGCCGATGGGGAGCCGTGGGGAAGTGGCCGCGTTGAACGCGCATGCACGTGGTCGAAATATTCCTGCCGCTGAAGCGCAACGACGGGACGGATCAGCCGCGCGTGCTGTTCACAGATGTGCGTCGGGAGTTGCTCGACCGTTTCGGCGGGCTCACCGCGTTCTCCAGGGTGCCGGCCGAAGGTCTGTGGGAGAGCGGCGACGGCGCGGTCGATCGGGATTCCATCGTCATCTTCGAGGTGATGACGGACTCGCTCGACCGTACATGGTGGGCAAACTTCCGCCGCCGCCTGGAAGAATTCTTCGAGCAGGACGCCGTGGTGATCCGGGCGACCGCGCTGGAACGGCTTTAGCGTCCCTGCGGCGCCTTGCTCGCTTCCGCCTGGGTCAGCTTGCCGTCCTTGTTGCTGTCGAGCTGGTCGAACTGCGCAAGCAAGGGGCGCTGATATTCGGACAGCGTCACCTTGCCATCCTTGTTGCCATCGAACCGGGTGATGATGGCCTGTGGGCCTGCCGAGGGCCGCAGCTTCGGCGCAGTGGCGCGGAACTCGTCCTTGCTGAGCTGTCCGTCCTTGTTCTTGTCGAGGGCGGCGAATTCCTGGTCGGTTTCCTTGAGCAGCCGATCCCTGACCTCAGTCTGCACACGGTCCTGTGCCACCCCGGCCTCGCCCTTGTCGACGCTCCCGTCATGATTGGCGTCCATCCCCGCGAAACGGTTCTCGAGAAGCTTGGACAGGCTCTCGCGCGACTGCGATGCGCCCGCTTGGGCGTTCTGCGCAATGGCCGGCACAGCAGCGGACATGAGGAGCAGGACGGAGGCGGCGCGGGTGAAGGACATGATGATCTCCTGAATCGTGCTGCGCGTCTAAGCGCAGCGCACGTTGCTCGCAAATGAACCTGTCTGTCCAAGGCCCCTTAGCCCCGCTAAGGCCGTGCAGATAAGAGGGGAACTCTGTAGCACCCGATGCCCGAGCAAGAATCCAGCCTGCTGCGCTTCATCACCTGCGGAAGCGT
The DNA here is from genome assembly GCA_045811225.1 of Sphingomicrobium sp. Taxonomy (GTDB): domain Bacteria; phylum Pseudomonadota; class Alphaproteobacteria; order Sphingomonadales; family Sphingomonadaceae; genus Sphingomicrobium. The sequence continues at coordinate 1,969 of JBJMUK010000123.1, forward strand.
GGACGACGGCAAATCCACATTGATTGGGCGACTGCTCTACGAAACGCGTCAAGTTGCGGACGATCAATTGGCTGCGATCGAGGCCGCTAGCCGGATCGGCGACGAACCCGACTTTTCTCTTCTGGTCGACGGTCTTTCGGCAGAGCGAGAGCAAGGCATTACGATCGACGTTGCCTACCGTTATTTCGCGACACCGCGGCGCAAGTTCATCGTCGCCGACACGCCCGGCCATGAGCAATATACGCGCAACATGGTTACGGGAGCGTCGACTGCCGACGCGGCCGTGCTCCTGGTCGACGCGCGGAAAGGGCTGCTGACGCAGACTCGCCGCCATTCCTACCTCGCCCAATTGCTCGGCATCCGCAGCTTCGTGCTGGCGGTCAGCAAGATGGACCTGGTCGACTATTCAGAAGAGGTTTTTCGAGCGATCGAGGCGGATTACCGGGAGTTTGGCGCAGCGATCGGCATCTCTGCATGGACGGCTATCCCGCTGTCGGGTCGGCGGGGTGACAATCTTGCATCGCCGAGCACCGCCATGCCATGGTACGATGGGCCAACGCTGCTTGATTGGCTTGAGGGCGCACGGGCCGGAAGCGATGCCGACATCGGCGGCCCGTTCCGCATGCCGGTTCAGCTGGTCGTTCGGCCGGACCAGGATTTTCGCGGCTATGCCGGACAGATCGCATCTGGAGCCATCGGCCCCGGCAGCGAAGTACGAATCCTACCGTCGGGTCGAACGACCCGCGTCGAACGGATCGTCACTGCTGGTGGGGATCTAGATCGTGCCATGGCGGGGCAGTCTGTCACCTTGACGTTGGCTGACCAGGTCGACTGCTCGCGCGGCGACGTCATCGTTGCCGCCGCTGATCCGCCGCAAGTCGCGGACCAGTTCGAAGCGACCCTGATCTGGATGGCGGAGGATGAGCTGATCCCGGGACGGGGTTACTGGATGAAGCTGGCGACGCAGGCCGTCTCGGCAACGGTCCAGCAGCCGAAGTACGAGATCAACGTGAACAGCCTCGAGCATGTGGCGGCGCGCACGCTCGGCCTCAACGGCATCGGCGTTGCGGAGATCGCGACCGACCGTGAGATCGTATTCGAGCCCTATGCGGATAATCGGCAGCTCGGCGGATTCATCCTTGTCGACAAGCTGACGAACGCGACAGTTGGCGCAGGCCTGCTGCACTTCGCGCTCCGCCGTGCGCTCAACGTCCATCGCCAGCATCTGGAAATCAGCCGCGAGGTTCATGCAGCGCTCAAGGGCCAGAAGCCCGCAGTGCTGTGGTTCACCGGGCTTTCTGGTGCCGGCAAGTCAACCATTGCCAACCTGGTCGAGAAGAAGCTGGTTGCGCTTGGCCGGCACACCTTCCTGCTCGACGGGGACAACGTCCGCCACGGGCTCAACCGCGATCTCGGGTTTACTCAAGCCGACCGCATCGAGAACATCCGGCGCATCGGCGAAGTGGCCCGGCTCATGGCGGATGCCGGACTGATCGTGCTCACCGCCTTCATCTCCCCATTCCGGGCGGAGCGGGAGATGGTGCGGACGATGCTGCCCGACGGCGAATTCGTTGAGATCTTTGTCGACACTCCCTTGGCAGAGGCCGAGAAGCGGGATCCGAAGGGACTCTACGCCAAGGCCAGAGCGGGCGAATTGAAGAACTTCACGGGCATCGACAGCCCGTATGAGCCACCGGAGTGTGCGGAAATCCGGATCGACACGACGGAGCTCGATCCCGATGAAGCCGCTAACCGGATCGTCGCGGCGCTGCTGGGCGGGCAAAGCGCGTAGGGTCGGTAATGATACGGGTCTGCAACCAAGTTCTTCAACAAAGGTTGAGGCAGGCATGAAGCACAGCTTGATTGCGTCGGCCGCCGCCGTCTCGGTGATACTCCTGCCGGGCTGGAGCGCCGCCTGGGCTCAAGAAAACCGCGACCTGCGTGTGCGGGTAGGACTAGGCGCGCAGCTGCGTCCAGCATTTGTCGGAGCCGACGACCGGGACGTTTCGCCCCTGGTCGACGTGGACATCGCGCGCGGAACGAACCCGTTCAGGTTCGAAGCGGAAGATGACAGCTTTGCCATTCCTCTGATCTCCAAGAACGGTTTCTCGGCGGGACCGGCCGCAAACCTGTCGAGCAAGCGCAAGGAATCCGATGTCGGAGCGCCATTGGGCAAGATACCAAGGACGTTCGAAGCAGGCGTCTTCGCGGAACAGTTTTTTGGCGGCGAGTCTTTCCGCCTGCGGGGCGAATTGCTGAAAGGGATTGGCGGGCACGAGGGTCTTATCGGCTCGGTCGGCGCTGACAAGGTTTGGCGCAACGGTGACAAATATGTCTTTTCGGTTGGACCGCGGCTGCTGTTCTCTAACGCCCGCTACCAAAGAGCCTATTTCGGGGTGGATTCGGATGCGGCCCTCGCCTCTGGCTTGCCGGTCTATCGCCCCGACGGCGGCGTCCATGCCCTCGGACTTGCAAGCGGGCTGACCTACGAGCTGCAACCAAGATGGGGCCTGTTCGGCTTTGCCCGCTACGAGCGGTTGGTCGGGGATGCGGCGAAGTCGCCGGTCGTCCGTGAGCTGGGCTCGCGCAACCAGGTCTCGGCCGGGGCTGGCCTAAGCTACACCTTTACGATCAGGCGCTAGGCGCTGGGCAGGCGCCCTTCGGCTCAGTCGCCTTCGCCGGCCTCAGGCGAGAAATACTTGTCGTACTTGCCGTCTTCGCCCTTGTGCTCGTCGGCGTCGGCAGGGCTGTCCTTCTTGCGCGTGATGTTGGGCCATTGCGCCGAGAATGTGGAATTGATCTCCAGGAACTTCTCGAGACCGCTCTCAGTATCCGGAAGGATCGCTTCTGCCGGGCATTCCGGCTCGCAAACCCCGCAATCGATGCATTCATTCGGATTGATGACGAGCATGTTCTCGCCCTCGTAGAAACAGTCGACCGGACACACCTCGACGCAATCCATGTACTTACAACGGATGCAGGCCTCGGTAACGACATAGGTCATGGTGTTCAGTCCTCTTGAATCGGCTCTTCGCTAGGTCGGCGGCTTGTTCCCGTCAACGCCCAGCTCTTCGTAACAGGTCCTTGCTGCGGCGGCCGGGCCGCGCCGATCGGGCAAGGCGAGGACACGGAGCACGCGGACCCGGTCGTGCAGAGGAAGTGAGATCGTGCTTCCGACCTTCACCGGCTCACTCGGCTTCTCGACGCGCCTGCCGTCGATCCGGACGTGACCTGCGTCGATGACGCCTTGTGCAAGGGTGCGGCTTTTCACCAGCCGGATGCAGTGCAGATATTTGTCGATGCGCAAGCGAGCCTACTGTTTCAGGTCGGCGAGTGCAGCGAAAGCATTGGTGGGCCGGCGGTCTGGCTGCTCAGGTCTATTGCGGCGGCCGCGCCACCGCCAAGCATCCCCGGCCCTGGCGAAACCGATCTCCACCATCAGCCTGCCGATCGTCTCCTGATCAAGCCCGACCGACGTGGCGAGATCCTGATCTATCGGATTGTCGCCCTTCGCTGCCCGAACTTTGTGGGCGTGACTTGCCAGGCGATCGGCAAGGTCGATCCGAAGCCACGCCCGGCCAATCCGCCGATAAGCCAGTGCGGCGCCACGAGCGTCAACTTCCGGCCCGAGCACGGCGGCCCCAGGGGGAGGCAGTATGGGTAGCGCCTGACCTGCACGAACGGAGGTGAGCACGGCGCGCCAATATTGCCCCGCCGGCTTCATCAACTGCTGCACATAAACGTCGAGTGGACCAAGCCGGACTTTCAGACGGTGAAGCGTCTGCCGGTCGGCATGGTCCAGGGTTGAGATTGCGGCGACCATGGCCTTGCGAGGCATTGCGCCCCCCGCATCCGCAAGCATTGCGGAAAGGGCCCGAACTCCAGGTGAATTGCCTCGGTCGGTCGCTGCTGCGGCAAGCCGGGTGAGCGGACGAAGGTGCTTGTCGATCTGGCGTTCGACCCATGTCTCGAGGTGGGTGCGCAGCGCCGCGCGTGCCTCCGCCGACAGCCGGTCCAGCGGACGGGCTGTCCGAAGCGCCGGTTCGAGCAACGATCGGCCTGGTGCTAGACGCGCGAGGCGGTGCCCTTCCCAACCTACGGAAACGCCGTCGTCGTCAGTTAGCAAAGTGAATGCTTCGTCAGACGCTTCGATCAGCGCCTTCGCGCGCCGGTCCAGCTCTTCGCCAAGGCGGCGCTCGGCCGCTGCCAGCAGCAGGCGTTTGTCGGCGCTTCGGGCGGAAGGATCGACCCGGAATTCGAATCCTGCAAGATGGCCGATGGGCTCCGGCCCGATGCTCACTTCACCATCTTCGGCAACGGTCACTGGCAACGCCGCGGAGCCGCGCGCGCCAATGTCGCGGACGAGTACCGCAGTCCGGCGATCAACGAAGCGTTGAGTGAGGCGCTCGTGGAGCGCGTCGGACAGTCGCGCTTCGACTTCCCGCGTCCGCTGTGTCCATTTGGCCGGGTCGGCGAGCCAGTCTACGCGGTGGGCGATGTAAGCCCAGCTCCGGACGCCTGCGAGGCGGTCGGCAAGCGCCTCGATGTCGCCATTGACGTTGTCGAGGCGGGCCACCTCGGCAGCAAACCATTCGTGCGGAATGTGCCCGCCTTCCGCGATGTAGCTGAACAGGCGGCGGACCATGCGCGCGTGGTGCATTGGGCCAACCTTGCGAAAGTCGGGCAGGCCGCATGCCGCCCACAACCGCCGCGCCTGCTTGCCGCGCCGAGACGCGATCGAGGGGTCCTCGGCGATGAGCTTCAGGACGGCGAGATCCACGGCCAAGGGCGCCGGCCGGAGGAGGGGATCGTCCGGCCGTACCTCCAAGCTTGCGATGAGGGCGCGCACATCCGTGAAGTCCAGTTCCGGGTTACGCCAGTAGAGATGATCCAGCGGGCGGAAGCGATGATCCTCAATGGCGAGGATCTCTTCTTCGCTGAGGGCTGCGGCATCCTCTCCGCCAAGTCCGAGCGTGCCGAACGTCCCGTCGCGCTGGTGCCGCCCGGCCCGACCGGCGATCTGCGCCATCTCGGAAATGGTCAGCCGGCGGTCGCGTCGTCCGTCGAACTTCTCCAGCCCTGCAAAGGCAACGTGGGCGACGTCCATGTTGAGGCCCATGCCGATGGCATCCGTGGCGACAAGATAGTCGACCTCGCCGCGCTGGAACATTGCGACTTGGCTGTAGCGCGTAGCCGGCGACAGCGCTCCCATGACCACTGCCGCGCCGCCCCGGAAGCGCCGAAGCATTTCCGCAAGCGCGTAGACCTGCTCCGCGGAGAAAGCGACGACTGCGGACCGAGGCGGCAGGCGCGACAGCTTGGTCGAGCCTGCGTAACGCAACGTTGAGAAGCGGGGGCGGCTGACGATCTCGGCTTGGGGCAGCAATTGGCGAACGAGCGGCTTCAGCGTCTCCGAACCCAGGATCAAAGTCTCTTCACGGCCGCGGGCGCGAAGCATCCGGTCGGTGAAGACGTGGCCACGCTCCGGATCGGCACCAAGCTGCGCCTCGTCGATGGCGGCGAAGGCGAAATCCGGAAGCAGACCTTCCGCCGGGCGGTCGTCGCGCCCGGTCATGACCGGCATGCTTTCGGCGGTGCAGAGGACGTAGCGGGCTTGGGGCGGCACGATACGTTCCTCGCCGGTGATCAGCGCAACCTGCTTCTCGCCCTTGATGGCAACGACGCGGTCGTAGACCTCACGCGCCAGCAATCGCAGCGGGAAGCCGATCACGCCCGACGAATGGGCACACATCCGCTCGATCGCGAGGTGCGTCTTGCCTGTGTTCGTGGGCCCAAGGATGGCCCGAACCGGCCCTGTATCGCCACGCCGCATGGTCACAAATGTGGCAGCGCTCAGCCCAGAAGCAAGTTCCTTTTCATTGCTTTAAGCGGGTTTTAACCTTGTTTGCGGATGGAGGGGTGGAGGGATCTCTTGAACCGGACCACGCACCCCCTGCGGGCCTTGAGCCTTGCCGCGGAGCCGAAGGCTCCGAAGCCGTTGAGCTGGCTGTGGCCGGGCGTCGGTGCACTGCTGTGCAGCGGGGTCGCGGTTGCGGCCTTGCCGCGTTCGTCCGATGCAGGTGCGCGAGACGTTCAGTGGCAAGCGCTTGCGATCGCCCCGCTAGCGCGCGGTGGAAATACCGGCCTGCGGATGGACCCGACTGGAAAGGTCGCGCCAATCGCGGTGGCGCCCGAGCGTCAACGCCTGGACTTCTCGCTGACATCGTCCGGTGAAGCCACCGGTGCGCTGTTGATGCGGACAGGCGCTTCCTACGCCGATGCGGCCCAGGCTGCATCGATGATCGGAGCGATCCCGGCGGGCACGAAAGTGCGCCTTCTCCTGGGAGAGCGCTCGGGCAGCGGCCGAGCCATCGTACGCGTCGAACTGACGCCACGCATGGACCTGAAGCTGAAGATCACGCGCACGGACGGAACCCTTTTCCTCAGTCGCGAGCAACTCGCGGTCGACATGACCCCTCTGCGGATCCGCGGCCGGGCAGGTGATGGGCTGTATTGGGCCTTGCGCTCCGCTGGGGCAACGCCGGTTGCGGCCGCGGAATATCTTCGCGCTCTTGCCGGGCAGATCGACGTCGGTGCGGATGTTGGTGCAAATGATTCCTTTGACCTCGTCGTCGCCAGCCGAAAGGGGCCCAATGGCGAGCGGCAGATGGGGCCGCTGCTTTATGCGGGCATCAGTCGCCTCGGTGCGCGCCCCATCGAATTGGTGCGCTGGACGACGGGCGGCCGAACCCAATGGGTGGACGCGGCAAGCCTCGACCAGCCGCAGCAGCAGCAAAGCGCCGGCATGGCCTGGCCGACCGCTGGTCGCATCACGTCAACCTTCGGCCTTCGCTATCACCCCATCTTGCACTTCGCCCGCATGCATAAGGGTATCGACATCGGCGCTGCGTGGGGCAGTCCAATCGTCGCAGCTGCTTCCGGCCAAGTCACCGCCGCAGGCTGGGCGGGTGGTTCGGGGCGTCAGGTCCGCATTTCCCACGGCGGCGGGATCGCCACCAGCTACTCGCACATGAGTTCGATCGTCGCCCAACCGGGAAGCTTCGTCCAGCAGGGGCAACTTATCGGCTATGTGGGTTCGTCGGGCCTGTCGACCGGCGCGCACCTGCACTACGAAGTTTATATGTCAGGCACACCAGTGAATCCGCTCACCGTGCGCTTCGCGAGCGCCATGCCGATTGCGAACAATGACGCCAAGGCCATCAGGGCGCGGCTGAAAGCACTGCTGAGCGTCGGAATGCGGCACAGCTAAGCCTGTCTTTGGCCATGATTGGCTGCTAACGGCGCGGCCATGCTTAACATCAACGGCATTACGGTTCGCCTTGGCGGGCGGACCATCCTCGACCGCGCCACGGCGGCGATTCCGCCCGGTAGTCGGGTCGGACTGATCGGCCGCAACGGCGCCGGCAAGTCGACCCTGATGAAGGTGATGATCGGTCAGCTGGATCCGGACGGCGGCTCGATCGAGATGCCGCGCCGCACGAAGCTCGGCTACATCGCGCAGGAAGCACCCTCCGGCACGAGCACGCCGTTCGAGACGGTGCTGGCGGCCGACGTCGAACGTGCGGCTTTGATGGCGGAAGCCGAACATTGCCACGATCCCGATCGACTGGGTCATGTGTATGAGCGCCTGCTGGCAATCGACGCCTATACGGCCGACGCTCGCGCCGCGCGGATCCTCCTCGGGCTTGGCTTTGACGAAGAAATGCAAGGCAGGCCGCTGGACAGCTATTCAGGCGGCTGGAAGATGCGCGTCGCGCTGGCGGCCCTGCTCTTCTCGGAGCCCGATGTTCTGCTGCTGGACGAGCCGTCGAACCACCTCGACCTGGAAGCGACTTTGTGGCTCGAGAATTTCCTGAAGAGTTACCCCGGCACCCTGGTCGTCATCAGCCACGAGCGTGACCTGCTCAACAACGTCGTCGACACCATCCTCCACCTCGAAGGCGGCAAGGTCACGCTCTATGCCGGCGGCTATGACAGCTTCGAGCGGCAACGCGCCGAGCGTGTCGCCCAGATCGCCGCGGCGCAGGCGGCGCAGGATGCGCAGCGCGCCCGGCTGCAGGATTATATCGCCCGCAACAGCGCCCGCGCGTCGACTGCCAAGCAGGCCCAGTCGCGCGCCAAGATGCTGGCCAAGATGCAGCCGATTGCCGCGCTTGCCGATGATCCGAGCCTGAGCTTCGACTTTCCAAGTCCGACCGAACTCAAGCCCCCGCTGATCACGCTCGACATGGCGGCGGTCGGCTATGGCGAGACTCCGGTGCTGCGGAAACTGAATCTCCGCCTCGATCCGGACGACCGCATTGCGCTGCTCGGGCGCAACGGTAACGGCAAGACCACGCTGGCGCGGCTGCTCGCGGCGCAGTTGCCGGCGATGGAAGGTGAAATTCATGCGTCCGGGAAGATGCGCGTCGGTTACTTCACCCAGTACCAGGTCGAGGAACTGCACGGTGACGATACTCCGCTGCAGCATATGACCCGGGCGATGAGCAAGGCCACGCCAGGAGCCGTCCGCGCCCAGCTCGGTCGGTTCGGATTCTCCGGCGACAAGGCGACGACGCTGGTCGCCAAGCTGTCGGGTGGAGAGCGGGCACGGCTCGCGCTGGCGCTGATCACGCGCGATGCGCCGCACCTGCTGATCCTCGACGAGCCGACGAACCACCTCGACGTCGATAGCCGCGAGGCACTGGTGCAGGCCCTCAATGGCTACGACGGCGCGGTCATCCTCGTCAGCCACGACCGCCACATGATCGAACTGACGGCCGATCGGTTGGTGCTGGTCGATGGCGGCGCGGCGAAAGAATATACGGGGAGCATCGACGATTATATCGACCTGGTGCTGGGGCGGAATCAGCCGTCCGAAGCAAAGACCAAGGCACCCAAGCAAGATCGCAAAGCGGCCGCGAAAGAGCGCGAGGATGCGAGGGCGCTCAAGAAAGCCGCCGCAGATGCCGAGGCGGTCAGCGCGAAGCTGGCGGCACAATGTTCGGCGCTGGATCGGGCCATGTTCGATCCGACGGCTGCGGAACCGGAACTAGCGAAGCTACCCATGAGCGAGCTCAGCCGCAGGCGCGCGCAAGTTGCGGCCGAGCTGGAGGCTGCGGAGGCGCGCTGGCTGGAAGTCAGCGAGCAGCTGGAAGTTGCGGCCGCGGCTTAAGGCAGGACGCTCGCGGTAACGTCCGCGCGCCCCGCGATTATCTGCCGTGACCCCGCCACCGCCTGATGGTGCGTTCGATGATGGCCGGCTCGTCGCCCGTCTGACGCCAAAGTTCGGCGAAGCTCGGGTCGGACGAGGCCGGGCGCTTTTCGGGCTCGAGATCGTCGAACCGGACGCGCAGGGGGATGGCGACGCCTTCGCCGCAGACGATGCATTCGCGGTTGCGCAAGGCGGGGATGGCGTCGAGGAAGCCGCGCGCGCCTTCCGGCATTGCGGCCCGCACGCAGGCCTGATCTCGGTCATTGTTCAGGCGCATGGAGATGATCGTGCCGCACTGCGACAGCACGCCTTCGGCAAGATCGGACGGACGCTGAGTGATCAGGCCGAGGGAAACGCCATATTTACGGCCTTCTTTCGCGATCCGCTCGAGAATCTTGCGAACGGCCTGCCCGGCGGCATTCTCGTCCTTGGGGACGTAGCGGTGCGCTTCCTCGCAGACGAGCAGCAGTGGACGCTGCGCTTCGGTGCGCGACCAGATGGCGTAGTCGAACACCATTCGGGCGAGAACTGAGACCACGACGGACGTGACTTCCGATGGGACTCCCGACACGTCCACGATGGAGATCGGACGACCGTTAGCCGGAAGGCGGAACAGCTTGCTGATGAAGGTCCCCATTGAGTCCGACACCAGCATCCCGGAGAACATGAAGCTGTAGCGCGGATCGGCCTTGAGCTCGTCCAGCTTGCCCTTGAGCCGCTGGTAGGGAAGCGTGTCGCCTGCGCGGTCCAGCTTGCCCATTTCATTGACCAGGATCGTGTTGAGATCGCTCAGCAGGTACGGGATCGGAGAGTCCACCGTCACTTTACCGAGCGTTTCCGCGGCCTTGCCCTTGGTACGGGCGGCGAGCAGGCACTTGGCCAGGATGTCGGCGTCACGCTGGCGCTCCGCACCGTCGGTCGTCAGCAAGACTTCGCAATGCTCTTCGAAGTTCAGAAGCCAGTAGGGCAGCTGGAGATTGTCGACGTTGAACAGCTCGCCGCAGCTCTTAAAGGCGGCGCTATATTCACCGTGCGGGTCGATCATGACGATGTGACCCTCCGGCGAAAGCTGGGAGATGCGGTGCAGGATCAGCGCGACCGAAGTCGACTTACCTGTACCGGTGGAACCCAGGATCGCGAAGTGCTTCGACAGCATCGGGTCAACGTACAGAGCGCCGCGAATGTCGTCGGTTGGGTAAACGGTGCCGATCTCGATATTCGCTTCGTCGCTGGCGGCGAACACGGCGCGAAGGTCTTCGGTCGTGACCGCAAGCACTTCCGCGCCCGGAATTGGGTAGCGCGTCACGCCGCGGCGGAAGTTGGTCATCTTGCCGGTCTGGTCGCGCGTACCCTCGCCAAGGAAGTCGATTTGGGCGAAGACCTTGCCGTCTTCGCCGGCCTTCATCGTGCGAACGTTGGCGATCAGCCAATTGAGGCCGACGACCATCTTCACCTGGCTTCCGACCTGACCCGACATTGCGACGGAGGGATCAGGGTGATTCTGGAGCGTCACGAGAGCCGCGCCCTGCATTTCGATCTGGGAGCCCGAGCCGGCGATATCGAGCACCTGCCCTATGGCCGGAAGCGCGCCCTTCAAGGGACTTGCGCCCGGAGCAGCGGAGCCATCGTCGCTGAAGCTCGTCATCTCATCGAGAAATTGCCGCAGGTTTGGCTGATCGTTCATGTCGCTTCTACTGTCCCACCCGGTGAAAAGGTCGGGCGCAGCAGGTAAAGCGTAGCGGTTAAGATTTGGCTTAGGCTAACACTAAAACCGGCGCCGGAACGCCGCTGCCGCTGCCCAGCCAAGCCCGAGAGAAAGCAGCACAGACACCAGGCCGTACAGAAACGCGTGCCGACGGGCGGCGAGGGCGACGAATCGCTCGAAGCCCGATTTGCCGACCTCGATCTCTCGCGTCGCTGCAGCGAGCACCTTGCCGCGGTCCACCAGGAAGGTTTCGGCCGTGTAGGTGCCCACCGGCACTTGGCTGGGGATCGAGATGCTGGCGCGGTAAAGGACCCCGCTGTTGATCTCCACGCCCTTGGGATCCTCATAATAGAGGCCTTGGCGCCGTCGCAGATCGATCAGGCCCGCTTCGAACCGCCGTTCCTTGTCGGGCAGCGCGCCTCCGCCGGGCGAAAGCTGCAAGTTCTGTACACCCATCTCGTAGATCGCCGCCGTTCGCTCATCGACCAACTCGGTCAGCGGGCGGGAGGAGGCGACGGCATAATAAGATGGGGCCGAGCGGAAGCGGTTCGAATCGGCGTTCATCCAAATGCCCGCGATCTTCTGCTTCTCGCGCACCCGTATGGGCTGCACCGGGCCCTTGAGGACCACGACAATGTCGGCGGGCCGCTGTGGGGCGCGACCTTGCGGGTAGAGGATGGCGCCAAACAGGAGCAGTTGCGCCCCGGTGAAGCTGTAGCGGATTTCGATGCTGCGCGCGGAGATATCCGGAACCAGCACCGGCTTGGCCTGCCCCATCAGCAACGGTGCCGCAGAGAGCGCAAGAAGAGCCCGGCGGGGAATCACAGATATTCCACCGTGAAGATTTCGTCAGGTCGCCAGGCGAGGCCAAGGGCCATTCGGGCAGCGACGAGCAGGATAATGACCGCCAATGCCAGCCGAAGAAGATCCGGCTTGGTCCTGCTGGCGAGGATCGCGCCATATTGGGCGCCGATGACCCCCCCGACGAGCAGCAGAGCGGCAAGCACCACGTCCACGGAACGGGTGGTGAGCGCGTGGACCATAGTGGTCGCCGCGCTGACGGCCAGGATCATGACCAGGCTGGTGCCGATCACGACGCGCGCCGCCATGCCCAGAAGGTAGATCATTGCCGGAACGAGGATGAACCCACCGCCAACGCCGAGCAGGACGGTCAACATGCCGGCGATGAACCCTAGCGCCAGGGGTGCGAGGGGCGAGAGGTATAGACCGGACTGATAGAAGCGCCAGCGCAGCGGAAGCGAGGCGACCCAGCGGTTGTGCCGGGGGCGAGCCGTTCCGCCCGAGGTCTTGACGACGTTCAACGCTGTAAGGGCGTCCTTCAGCATCAAGGCGCCGATCCAGCCGAGCAACACGACGTAAAGCCCGCCGATGACGAGATCTATCTGCCCACTTGCCTGCAGCAGTCGAAACAGAAAGGCGCCAAGCAGGGAGCCGAAGATGCCGCCGACGATCATCACGCCGCCCATCTTCAGGTCGACGCCGCCGCGGCGCATATGCGCCATCACGCCAGACACGCTTGCGCCGGTGATCTGGGTGGTTGCGGAAGCAACCGCGACGGTTGGTGGAATGCCGTAGAAGATCAGCAAAGGCGTGGTCAGGAAACCGCCGCCCACACCGAACATTCCGGACAGGATGCCGACGAGGAAGCCGAGCACGACAATGAAGATGGCATTGACCGACTGGCCAGCGATCGGAAGGTAGATGTCCATGCTTGTGCGGAAGGACTAGCCGCAAAGCGCCGCCAAGGCCAAGCTGTGCGGTCTAGAAGTCCCCCGCCAGCGTCACTGCCGGTCCGGAACGCGGAAGCGCGTTGCCAGCCACCCGCTGACGCCAGTCGAGATGAACACGCATATTATTGCGCACCCGCATGCTGAGACGCGGTCCGGCGTCGATGCGGTACAAGCCCGGCTGCATGCCGCCCCAAACACCAAGCCCGCCAGAGAAGTTTCGAAACAACGGCCGGGTAAGGGTAAGGCCGCCGTCCGCGAAGTAGGCCCGTTCACGAACACCCACAACGCCGGCCTGCGCATAGCCGTCTAGCTGCATCCCCCACAGTGGCTGCTGGTAGAAGCCGCCTTCGATGAAGGCGCTGAAGCCATTGTGACCGCTATATCGTCCGATCGCCTTCCTGCGTTCCGCGGTGATCGAGAGCGGGACGGAGGGCAGCGGCGTAAACTTGATGCCTGCCGCCACTTCGCCACCTGATCCGCCGACGGGTGACGTCGTTCGCAGCGAGGCTGCAATAGTTCGAGTGAAATTGTAGGTGAGTCGCGCGCCCGCCTGGCTGCCGCCCAATGTGCCGCCTGCAACGAGGGAATTGGGGGAGACCGTGACGCCTTGACGTCCCCGTAGCAGCGTCCAGGCGGTGAGCTGAAGCCGGTCCAAGCCGGGTTTGATGAACGTCGCGGGCGTGCTTTGGCCCGCCAGCGTTACGGTGGACCGACCGGTGGGCACGGACGCGGCGGAGAACCGGGATAGCGGCCATTCTTCCAGCGACGCCATGGAGCGTTCGAAGCTTGGGCCCGACAGCGGAATCAGCGCCGACATTGCCATGCCGGCCGCAGGCGCGGCTGATCGGGTAGCGGCGTAATAGACGGGCACCGCCACCGGATGGACCGTAGGATAAGAGAATTGCGCAGCCTGCGGCTGGAACGGCGGCTCCACCGGCATGGCATAGGGTGGATCGATCGAGGGGAAGATGGTGGGCTGGATCGGCGCAGGCTTTGCCTCACTGCGTCCGAACACAGCGAGTTCCGAGCCTGGCACAGCCCCGAGCGCCCAGGCGCGCACGCCGACCCAGCCGGCGAGAGTGAGGCCAAGTACGCGAAGTGCACGACTCATCAGATAACCCCTGCCGGGAAGATGTGCCCGGTCTTGTCCCAGCGGCGAGCGCCGCCACGCATGTGAATGACGAGCGCCCGAAGCGCTGCGAGGATGGCGATCAGGTTTGCGACTGCGAGGCGCGGCACGGAAAGCAGCCCCTGCCGCCAACCATATGCCGACGTGGTGAAAGCCGCGCGCATCAGCACGCGCCAGGCGAGAAGAGCGCCACTGATGTTCAGGAGAACCACAAGGCGAGGATCCATGCGCGCCTGGATCGGAGCACCTAAGGCTTCCGCAAGCCAAAGCTGGGACCACAGGAGGCCGGCCAGGTAACCAGCCAACAGCAGCAAGGCGGCGATCGGTCCGCGGCGATCCCGCAGCCGCATCCAATTCTCACCCCAGCTTTGGGTCCATCCAAGCCGGTCCCAGCCGGCAAGCGCAATGCCGCCCATCCAGCGGGCCTTCTGGCGGACTGCCGCACCAAGACTCGACGGGAAGTGGCCACGGCTCGCGACCACGGCCCGGTCCCCGGGCGTGGCCGGGATCCGAACGAACATCGTTCGCACGCCGAGGCCGCCGATCCGCAGCCCCATTTCATAATCCTCGGTCATACTGGCGCCGGCAAACGGCCGTCCTTCGTGCATTGCCGAGAGACGCGCGAGTGGCTCGCGGGTGATTGCGCAGCCGACGCCTGCAAGCGGGATAGCCGCGCCGACCGCCTCTCGGACGACAAGCTCCTTGGCGTGCGCTTCGGCAAATTCATCGCAATAATGGCCGCTGATCCAGTGGGAGGAAGGGTCCACCAGCGGAAGCACCGGCAGCTGGATCACGCCTGCGCGATCGATCAGCTGGTCGAAGAGCTGCAGCTCCAGCGGATGCACCAAGTCTTCCGAATCATGGAGCACGACGGCCACCGCGCTGTCGCCATGCACCATCTCGAAGGCGATGAGGGCGTCGTAGAGGTGATTGAGGCAGTCCGCCTTCGTGGTCGGGCCGTCGACATCGACGAGCACCTTCTCGATACGGGGATCGCTGACGCTCGCGATCGCCGCGCTGGTCGCAGGATCGTTGCGGTAGTGGCCTACGAAGATCCGGTAGTTGGGATAGTCGATCCGCGAGATGCTGGCCTTGAGCATCGATGCGATCACCGCCGATTCATCCCACGCCGGCACGAACACCGCGATGAAGCCGGGCTCTTCCCGCTTCGGCAGCGTCGTGGCGTAGGCGCGCGGAAAGCGGCTGTAGACGGTCAACGCACGCCAGCCCCGCCGCCCGAAGTAGATCAGATCCACCAGCAGGTCGTTGAGGCCGAAGAGCAGGAAGCCGACGCTTGCAAACAAGGCCAGCTCCGCCGCGATGCGGCTGAGGAGAAATGCATAATCCAAAGGAGATCTGCCCTAGATGGGCGAGCGTTCGACTATGTCGCTGAAACAGCTACGGTTGATCACAAGCCTCCCCTGGGCAAATCTAACCGAGCGGGACGTAGATTGCACAAGGACTGCTAAGTCTCAAGAAGAGTTGGAACTCAGGGCGTTGAAAATGAAAGTGAAGCTTGCCCTTGCACTGTTGTCGGCTGCCGGCTCGGGAGCCTTCGCGGCGCCCGCGGCGCGTCTTTACGCGGGGGGTAGCTGGGCCGCCTTGGATCGCGGCACGGTATGCGAAGCAGCCACTCGAAGCGAGCGCATCGCCGCGAAAGGCAAGGTGCAGGCCATTGCTGGCTTCGCCTTCTCCGCGGATCGGCGGCGGTGGGGCGAATTCTACACCCGCCTCAGCCGGCCGACACGCGGGGACTCTACGGTCATGCTGACTATCGGTGATCAGCCATTCCTCCTCGCCAGTCGGGGCCAATGGGCGTGGAGTCGCGGTCCGGCGCAGCAGGACGCGATTGTTACGGCTGCGCGCGGCAATGCGTGGATGCAGGTCGAGGCGCGCGATCCCGCCGGCGTGCGCTTCCGCGATCCCTACCGGCTGGACGGCGCGCCTACCGCAATCGACGCCGCCGCCGCGCGCTGTGCTGGAAAAATGCGCTGATCGCCGCTACATAGGCGTCCTGCCATGAGTGCCGATACCAACCTGATGCCGATTGCCGGCGCAATCGACCCTGTTCCCGTGCCGCGCGCGGTGACTCCCCGTGCCGACGGAAAGGCCGAGCTCGTGGGCCTGTCGAAAGACCAGATCCGCACTGCGCTGGAGACTGCAGGGCTCGAGCCCAAGCAGGCCAAACTGCGCGCCAAGCAGCTGTGGCACTGGATCTACAATCGCGGCGTCAGCGACATTTCAATGATGAGTGACATCGCCAAGGTTCAGCAGCCCTGGCTGGCCGAGCGGTTCGTCATCTCGCGTCCCGAGGTGGAGGAGGCGCAGGTTTCCTCCGACGGCACGCGCAAATGGCTGTTGAAGACGCATGACGGCCATGAGTTCGAGATGGTGTTCATCCCGGATGCTGACCGCGGGACCCTGTGCGTCTCCAGTCAGGTCGGCTGCACACTAAACTGCCGTTTCTGTCACACCGGAACCATGCAGCTGGTCCGCAACCTGGAGCCGAACGAGATCGTCGGTCAGGTGATGCTCGCGAGAGACGCGCTCGGCGAATGGCCGTCCCAGCCGGAAGGGCGCATGCTCACCAACATCGTCATGATGGGCATGGGGGAGCCGCTCTATAATTTCGACAATGTCCGTGACGCGCTGAGGATCGTCATGGACGGGGACGGGCTCGGCCTGAGCAAGCGCAGAATCACCTTGTCCACGTCCGGCGTAGTTCCGATGATGGAGCGCGCGGGCGACGAGATCGGCGTCAACCTTGCGGTATCGCTGCACGCGGTGACGAAGGAAATCCGCGACGAAATCGTCCCGCTGAACCGGAAGTACGGCATCGAGCAGCTGCTCCAGGCGTGCGCGGACTATCCGGGCGCGAACAATGCCCGTCGGATCACGTTCGAATATGTGATGCTGAAGGACAAGAACGACACCGACGACCATGCGCGAGAGTTGGTGCGGCTGATCCGGCACTATAAGCTTCCGGCCAAGGTCAACCTCATCCCGTTCAATCCCTGGCCGGGCGCTGCTTACGAATGCTCGACCCCGGACCGCATCCGGGCGTTCAGCAACATCGTGTTCGAAGCTGGAATCTCGGCACCCGTCCGAACGCCCCGCGGGCGCGACATCGATGCGGCGTGCGGGCAGCTCAAGACCGCTGCCGAGCGGAAACGGCGGAGCCACGCCGCCTGACCATCGTTGCGCCGGCCCGTATGCCGTGGCACGGCCGCCCGGCCAGGGGTGCGGACGGAGATAGCGGATGGCTTTGATTGGTCGACTGGTCGGGCAATTGCTCAAATCGGGCACCCTGACCCTGATCGCGCCGGACGGCAGCCGAGAGACATATGGTCCGGGCGGCGGCAAGGCTCTGACGGTCCGCTTCACCGACCGCAAAGTTCCCTTCGACATCGCACGGAATCCCCGGCTGGCGCTCGGCGAAGCCTATATGGACGGCAGGTTGGTCATTGAGGACGGCAGCATCCTCGACCTGCTGGAACTGATGACGGGCCAAAACCGGTGGGAGAATGGACGCAAGGCCCGCAAAGCCTTCGGGAAGCGCAAGTTCAGCACTTTGAAGGCGCTGTTCCGGCGCAATCCTGCATCCAGGTCACGCCAGAACGTCGCTCATCACTACGATGTCGGCAACGCGCTCTACGAGCTCTTCCTGGACGACGACTGGCAGTACAGCTGCGCTTATTACACCGACCCCGCCAACAGCCTGGAACAGGCGCAGAGCGACAAAAAAGCGCACATCGCTGCCAAACTCCATTTGAAGCCGGGTCAGACCGTTCTGGATATCGGCTGCGGATGGGGCGGCATGGCCCTTTACCTGCATCAGGTTGCAGGTGTGAACGTGGTGGGCGTCACATTATCCGAGGAGCAGCTGAAGGTCGCCCGGCAGCGGGCCGCCGACGCGGGCGTCTCCGACCGTGTCCGGTTCGAGCTCATCGATTATCGGGCCGTCGAGGGACAGTTCGACAGAATCGTTTCCGTAGGAATGTTCGAGCACGTGGGCGCTGCCCATTACGAGGAGTTCTTCGCCAAGTGCCGGTCGCTGCTGAAGACCGATGGAGTCATGCTCCTGCACACGATCGGCAAACTCGGCTCGGCAGGAGCGCCAGATCCGTTCACGGACAAGTGGATTTTCCCTGGATATCATCTGCCCTCGCTCAGCCAGATGACCGCAGGGAGTGAAAAAGTGCGGCTGATCGCGAGCGACGTCGAAACGCTGCGCCTGCATTATGCATATACGTTGCGGGAGTGGATGGCCCGGGCCAATGCCAATCGCGCGAAGATCGAACAGATCTACGACGCCCGGTTCTTCCGGATGTGGGAATTCTACCTGGCCGGCGGGATCGTCATGTTCGAATCCGGCGCAGCCTGTAACTATCAGGTCCAATATATTCGCGACCGCGAAGCAGTGCCGATTACCCGCGACTATATGTCGACCGCTGAGGAAACGTACCGGAAGTTACGGCCGGCGGGCTGACTTACGTTAGATCGGAGATGCCGTTCGCGTGGTAAATAATCTGCGACTCGGTAAGTCATCATCAGGGGCGGGCAAGACCATGCTCGAAGACGCGGCATATTTCGCGCGCAGGGAAGCGCAGGAAAGCTTGTTGGCCCGCATGGCGGCCGATACCAGAGTTCGCCAGATCCATGCGTTGCTGGCTCAGAAATACGGACTGCTCGCCCAGCGCGCATTGGCCGCCCTTCCGGTGAACGAAGGTTCGATCCAACGCTCGGTGAGCAGCAACTCGTCGCGCCATCACCGGTCGTCGCCGCACCTGCGATAGTGGCCAGGAAAAAGGCCCGACGTCTCCGCCGGGCCGTTCGTTCCACGCAAGTCAGTTGAATGGTCGCTCAG
>JBJMUK010000124.1:0-3903 GCA_045811225.1 Sphingomicrobium sp.
ACTGACGCGACAGCGCGCGGCGCTTGATTTCCAGGTCAGCTGCCGCACCGGTGATGTCGGCTCCGGTTCCGGCCGATTGAGTGCGCAGCTGCGTCGTCTGCAGGCGCGCTGCCGCAAGCTGAGCTTCGGCCTGCTCCAGCGCCACACGGTACGGCTGCGGGTCGATCCGGAACAGCAGGTCGCCGCGCTTCACACGGTCTCCGTCCTTGACCGCAACCTCGACGATCGGCCCGTTCACCTGCGCGGCGACGGAAACGATGTCCTGCTTCACCTGCGCATTGTCGGTCGACACCGACTCACCGCTGGTCATCCAGTAATAGAGGCCGCCCGCGAGCAGGATCAGCGGGACAATCAGCATGACGATCAGGCGCTTGGACCGCTTGGGGCGATCGACGCCGGCCGCTTCGGCAGCGACGGCGGCAGTTTCCTCGTCGACCTCAACGGGTTCGCCGTGGATCTTCTCGTTCTTCATCTGGTTCATGCAACTGACGCCCTCTTGGCCGGGTCACGAACGGCCACATTTTCCCTGATTTTCCCGAGCATTGCGCGAAGTCTGGTCACTTCATCATCGTCCAGCCCCGCGAACGCCTGCCCGACCAATTGGTTCGCGATCGCCCGCAATTTCCCGACCAGAGGCTCGGCCTTCGCGGTGAGTTCCAGCCGCCAGGCCCGCCTGTCCGCCGGGTCCCGGCGACGCTCCACCAGTCCTGCGTCCTCAAGCCGATCGATGATCCGGCACAGGGTGATCGGCTCCACGTCGAGCATGTCGGCGAGCTCGACCTGGCGCAGTCCACTCTGGCGGCTGAGCTTGACGAGCACCCGCCACTGCGCGCGCGTAACCCCCAGCGCGGAAGCGCGCCGGTCGAAGGCGCGGCGGAGAGCGTGTGCAGTCTCCCCGATCTCGATGAGGCTAGTTTCCATTCGCAACCTATATGATAAGCAGGCTTATTGAATCAACCCTCTGGGCCGCTAAAGCTCGACTTTATGAGCGAGGAGCAATCGAAGCCCGATACGCGTCTGGTGCAGGCAGGGCGCCGCAAGTCCGAGTGGCTCCACGGCCTGGTCAACGTGCCTGTGGAACGCACGTCGACCATGTTGTTCAGCGATGTCGCCGAGATGGAGGCCGCCTATCCGCCGAAGGACGGGAGCCCCAGCTACGGCCGCAATGGGACCCGCACGCACTGGGCGCTTTGCGAGGCGTTGACGGAGCTGGAGCCGGGCGCTGCCGGCACCAGGCTGTTTCCGTCGGGCGCGGCCGCGGTCGGTATGGCCCTGCTGACGGTACTCAAGAGCGGCGACGAATTGCTGATGGTCGACAGCAGTTACAGTCCGACCCGAAGCTTCTGCGACAATGTGCTGAAGAAGAACGGAATCAGCACTGTCTACTACGATCCCGCGAGCGCGCCCGATCAGGTCGCTGGCCTCTGCACCGAGCGGACGGCGGCGATCTTCATGGAAAGCCCTGGGTCGCTCACCTTCGAGGTCCAGGACGTCCCGGGCATTTGCGCCGTTGCGAAAGAGCGTGGCATTGCCACCCTCCTCGACAACACCTGGGCGACGCCGGTCTTCTTCCCGGCCATCACCAACGGCATCGATCTGACCATCCTGGCCTGCACGAAATATATCGGCGGCCACTCGGACGTGATGATGGGCTCGGTGACGTCAGGCCCCCGGTATTGGGATGCGCTGCAGCAAACCTACCGAGATTATGGCCAGCATGTGAGCGCCGACGATGTGTTCCTTGCTGCGCGTGGGCTCCGCACACTTGGTGTAAGGCTGCGGCAGCATCAGCAAAGCGCACTGGACATTGCGCACTGGTTGAAGAAGCATCCGGCGGTTGAGGCCGTGCTGCATCCGGCTCTCGATGATTGTCCGGGCCACGCACTTTTCGCCCGAGATTTCCTCGGATCAAGCGGGCTGTTCTCCTTCGTGTTGAAGGACGGCGGCCGCCCGGAAGCGTCGCGCATCGTGGACCGCCTGCGCCATTTCGGTATCGGATACAGCTGGGGCGGGTTCGAAAGCCTGGCGGTGCCGGCATCTCCGCACCGATCGGTGAACGGCGGATTGAAGGGCCGCGCGATTATCCGCCTCCAGGTCGGGCTGGAAGATACTGCCGACCTCATCGACGATCTCCAGCAAGCGTTGGGATAAGGCCAACCCCCGGTGAATGAGTCCCAAATGGTCGAAGCAAGGCCGAGCGCCCGCTTCGTTGTCCTCGACAGCTGGCGCGGCCTGTGCGCTCTCTGGGTCGCCGCCTATCACTTCCGGGTGATCGGGCACATCACTGACAGCCAGTTTGTCCGGGCCGGGGACACCGCCGTCGACTTCTTCTTCGTCCTGAGCGGCTTCGTGCTTTGGCATGGGTTCGGTGGGAAGCTGGTCGACAAGACCGCCCGCGTCTCCTTCATCATTCGACGTTTCGGCCGGCTCTATCCTTTGCATCTGGCCATGCTCGGCTTCGTGGTTCTGCTCGAACTCGGCCGATGGAGTGCCTCCATGGCTGTGGGCCACCCCATCGGATCGCCCGCATTCACCGGCGATTACAGTTTGTGGAAGTTGCCTGCGAACGTCCTGCTCCTCCACGGCCTGGGCCTGATCGAGCGCTTCTCGTGGAACGTGCCAAGCTGGAGCATCAGCGTGGAATTCACGCTATGCTTCTTTTTCCTCCTGGTTGCGGCCTTTCGAAGGCCGATGCTGGCGGCCGGCGTGGCGGCAGCGATTGGCACGGGGGCGGTCTTGTTCATCGACAATTACCTTCACCATCCCTTCGAGACGTCGAGCGCCCTCGCGCAAGGGGCATCGGGCTTCTTCCTCGGGATCCTCGTTCACGGGCTGTATCAGCGGACCCGCCATTGGAGGCCGAACGGATTCCTCGAAGCAACTGCGGTAGCAGCCATCATCGGCTCCGCTTACCTGACCCGGCCGTTCCTCACCCTGGCCTTCGCTTATGCCGTCTACATCTTCGCCTTTCAGTCGGGCGCGATCTCCCGCATTCTCAAATGGCGGCGCTTCGTGCGGCACGGCGACCTGTCCTACTCCATCTACCTGATCCACTACCCCATGGTGCTAATTAGCTTCGCCGCCGCCTCCCTGCTGGGCTTCGCGGTGAAACGCGGACATGCGCCTTTCATCGACACGGGTTCGGTATGGACGGGCGACATATTGATGTTCCTGTTCCTTGCTTCGGTGGTCGCGGTCTCCTCGTTAACCTACCGCTGGATCGAGGAGCCTTGGCGCCTGCACTTCAACCGGGTCGCCTCCGCTTGGCGGCGCAAGGTGGACGAAGTTGACAAGCCTGCCGCGCAAGCGTCAGGCGTTGACGCTAGGGTCGCCCGCCCATAACTGGGCAAGCACAGGCGGGTATGATGTAATGGTAGCCTGTCAGCTTCCCAAGCTGAACGCGCGGGTTCGATTCCCGCTACCCGCTCCAACACCTTGTCTAACCAGTTCCAAATTAGGCCAGAGTGCCCCCCGCTCGCACTAGTAAATACCCCCCGCGTTGTCCGAGCAGTTCCAACGAAGGCCAACCAAGGCCGAGGCGAAATGGGGGCACAATGGGGGCAGCGATCGGCGCCGTTGGGGGCATTGAATGCTGACCGACGCGCAATGCAAATCGGCGAAGCCGGCACCGAAACCTTACAAGCTTGCGGACTCTCGCGGGCTTTATTTGTTTGTAACGCCGACGGGCTTCAAAAGCTGGCGCTGGAAATATCGCGTTGCGGGCCGCGAAAAGACGCTAGTGCTTGGCAGCTATCCCGAGCTCAAACTGACGGCAGCTCGGGATTTGCGCGACGAGGCGAGCAGGGCTCACCGGCAGGGGCTCGACCCTTCGCAGACTCGGCAGAAGCAGCAGGAAGCCCGAGCTCGGGACGCCGCGGCGACATTCGAGGCGATCGCCCGCAA
>JBJMUK010000125.1:0-6033 GCA_045811225.1 Sphingomicrobium sp.
GGCACTGGCCAAGCTGCGCCGACCAATCGACGACTTTTTCGATCATGTGACCGTCAACGATCCGGAAGCAGCAGCCCGCGAGCGGCGGCTGAACCTGCTGTTGCGCTTCCGCGACGCCGTTCATCGCGTCGCGGATTTCTCCAGGATCGAGGGTTAGCCGCTCTTAACGGCGATTGATGTCGTCGTCCCGGATCGGGCGCTCATCGACAATTCGCTCCTCGCGAACAGTTCTGCCACGGGTGACCGGACGATCCTCGACGACGACGGGGCGCTCCTCAACCGGCGCCGGACGGGCATTGACCAGCTTGTCGTGCCGCGCTTCGAGTTCGCGATATTCCTTGTCTCGCTCCTCGTACCGCTTCGCGTGCTCGCGATGCTCCTTCTCGAGAGCCTCACGCCGCGTCGACTCATCGCGATAGCGCGTTTTCCATTTGCGGCGTCCGCCGGCGGTCAGGAACATGCCGATGAGCAATCCCAGGACAAAGACCAGGGCGACGATCATCCAATGGTCCAGCGTGAACGTAGTCATGGTGCCTAATCCCTCTGTTTAGGCGACGAATACGCGTGGGGGCGCGGCTACGTTCCACCGCGCCCCCAGCTCTGGCCCTTGCGGCTGTTAGCCGGTGATGAAGCTGTCGTTGATCGAGCAGGCTGCCGGCCCAAGAATAACGACGAACAAGGTCGGCAGAATGAACAGGATCAGCGGCACGGTCATGATGGCCGGCAGACGCGCCGCCTTCTCTTCAGCGCGCATCATTCGGTCATTACGGAACTCGGCCGACAGCACGCGTAGCGCGGAGGCGAGAGGCGTACCGTATTTCTCGGTCTGGATCATGGTCGTGACCACGCCCCGTACGGCTTCCAGGTCGACGCGCTGGGCGAAGTTCTCGAACGCGATTCGACGTTCGTTGAGGAAGCCGAGCTCGATTGCGGTCAGGCCGAATTCGTCACCGAGTTCCGGATAGGCCTTGCCCAGTTCCTTTGCCACGCGGTTGAAGGCAGCGTCCACGGTGAGGCCCGCCTCGGCGCAGATGACCAAGAGGTCGAGCGCGTCCGGAAGGCCCTTGCGGATGGCATGGCTACGCTTCGTAACCTTGTTCTTCAGCCAAATGTCCGGTGCCTTGTAAGCAAACACCACGATGCCGGCGAGGGTCATGTATTTGCGCAGGCCACCCCATTCCGGGAAGTAGTCTAGCACATAGATCATGACGATAGCGCCGATGCCGAGAATGACTGGCAGGACGAAGCGCGCGAGGATGATGAAGAAGGCCAGGTCCTTGGCACGAATGCCGGCCTGCATCAGCCGCAGCTGCGTCTTCTTCAGCTGATCGTCCTGGATCATCTTGAAGCTGCTGAGGACCGAACGGACGCGGTCCGCGGCCTCGTTCGTATTGGTCAGCTTCTTGCGCTTGTTCGTCGACGCGACGATGCCGGCTTTCAGCTGCTCACGACGGTCGTTGAGCGCCTTCACCCGGCGCGCCATCGGGTCCTTGACCGTGGTCGCCGCGTAGATCGCCGTCAGAACGGCCATGGTTGCGACTGCGCTCAGGATCGTGGCGATCCAGATGACGTCGAAACCGAGAAGGGTCGGGCCTGTAGCCTGCATGATCGATCGTTCCCGCTAGATCTCGAAGTTGACCATCTTGGCCATGATGAACACGCCGATGCTCATCCACACCATGCCGCCAAGGCCGGCGACGATCAGCCGCTGATCGGTGAAGAAGCCGCCGAGGTAAACCGGATTGGCGAACCAGACGAGGATGAACACCAGGAACGGCAGAGAGCCGACGATGTAAGCCGAGGCCTTCGATTCCGAGCTCATTGCGCGAATCTTCAGCTTCATCTGCGCGCGCTTGCGCAACACGTCGGCCAGGTTTGAAAGCGTTTCGGCCAGATTGCCGCCCGTTTCGCGCTGGATCGCCAGCGTGATCACGAAGAACTGGAATTCGGGCGTTCCGATCCGGTCCGCGGTTTCCTGCAGCGCAGCTTCCATCGTCCGGCCGATTTTCATTTTGTCCGACACCATGCGGAACTCGACGCCGACCGGACCCGGGATTTCACTCGCGACGATCCCCAGCGTTTCCGTGATCGGGAGACCCGAGCGGAGACCGCGGACCATCAGCTCGATGGCGTCCGGGAAATTCGAGGTGAACTTATTGAGCCTGCGCTGGATCATCTTGCCGATGACGAAATGCGGTCCGCCCACACCAGCGAACAGGCCGACGAACAAAGCCAGGAGGAACGGGGCACCGCGCACCATCAGCAGTGCTGCGATGATCGAGATGATGCCGAGCGAGATGACTGCATAACGGCCGAGCGTGATGGACTTGCCCGTCTGTTCCAGCCGCTTGCGTAGCAGGGCCGGCTTCGGGATCAGTGTCGACGCATAGCCTTCGAACCGGGTCGTACGCTGCGCGAACAGTTTGCGGATCTGGGCTTGTGCGTTGGCCGCCAGCGCGCCGTCGGCGTGCCGTTCCTTCACCAGCTCCATGCGCCGCTTGAGCGACTTGGAGGGGGAGGGACCGCTCATCGCCAAATAGATGAGGGTCAGCATCCCGACGCTGAGCAAAGCGAACATGATCGGAATCAGCATTCGACCGTCCTAACTGTTGCGCGAGCGGGGCTGCCCCCGTCGGGCGGTTACTTACGCGGCTGCGGCCTTCGGCTTCGCCAGCATCGACTTCAGGCTATCGACGAGGTTCTTGGAGCTTGCGCCCTTGACCTCGACAGCCACGCCTTCCTCGGTCGCATGGCTCAGGACCATGTTGGACAAGGTGTTGAACGGCACCGCCATCTTGCCGGTGGCGACTTCCGCCAGAGGCTTGCCAAGCTTCGCTGCCTGGGCAGCGACCTTGGAGTCGAGCGGGAACACGATGTCCACCTGACGTTCGATCGACTGTTCGAAGTCCTTGCGACTGATTTCCAGCGCGCCGCCCGAGGGAACCGCGTTGGCGACCACGATAACCTTGGTCTGCGGAGCGTTCGACTTGAGCCACGCAAGGATGCGGATGGTGTCGCGGGTCGCTGCGAGCGTCAGCTCGGCAACAATCACTGCAACGTGCGCATCATGCACCATGTGCGGATACTGGATCAGCATGTGGCGCGGCAGGTCGAGGACCGTCGATTCGAACGCGTTCCGCATTTCTTCCTGAAGCTGGAAGAAGGCGGTGCCGTCGCTCACCAGCGGCTGGTGGATCGGGGCTTCCGCCGAGAGAACCGATAGCCGTTCGTTGGCACGAACCATCGCGCGTTCGATGAACAGACCGTCGATACGGCTCGGATTTTCGATCGCGTCGGTCAGGCCGCGGCCCGGCTCAAGGTCGAGCGCGAGTGCGCCAGTGCCGAAATGCACGTCGAGATCCAGCAGGGCAGTCGTGCGCCGTGCTTTCTCGCCAAGCAGCCAGGCAAGCGAGGTCGCAATGGTCGATGCACCGACGCCACCGCGGACGCCGACGACTGCGGCCATAACATGCGGCTTGTCCGCCTGTGCTTCGCCGCGCGGCCCGGAAAGGACCATTTGAGCGTGAGCGAGCGTGTCGCGGAGCTGGTCGACCGTGAACGGCTTCAGCAGATAATCGTGGATGCCGCTGGCGACGAGATCACGGTACAGGCGAACATCGTTCACCTGGCCCGACGCAATCACGATCGTGCCTGGTTCACAGACTTCCGCGAGAGCGTTGATGTCGTTGAGCGGATCGGCCGATTCCGACAGGTCCACGAAGAGGATGTTCGGGCTCGCGGAGACCGACAGGGACTGGACAGCGTTACGCAGCCCGCCTTTGTTCACCTTCTCCGGCGACCAGCCATGCTCCACCGCCACCGGGCGCAGCATGTCGGCCGTCGCCTCGTCGCAAACGTAGGCACTGAACGGATCACGCAGCCCAGCGCGTGCCTGGAAGGGAGCATTCATCACTTACTTTCCTTCGTGTTGATGTCCTTGAGACCTTCACGGCCGGTCGGGAGCGCCGAGCGATAGGTGGAGATCGCCTTGGTGGCGGTCTGGGCGTCAACGACGCTGCTACCCTCACGTCCGTGAACGAGGTCTTCCGGGTTCGCGACCATTGCCGCCATGTTGGCGTTCACTCCGCAACCGAGGTTGGAGTAAGACTGGTTCTGGAAATTCGGCTGGGCCGGAACGCTCCAGTTGGGGCAGTTCGGCACCGATGCGCGGTTCCGGCTGACGACTACCCGGACGGTCCCGTCGGCAAGCGCGCCGGGAGTGATAGGCGCGCCTGACTGGACCAGCATGCCATAGCGGCTTGCCACCTGAGCGACTTGCGTCCGCGCGGCGTCAGAATAGCCACCGTCGACGTAGATCGTGTCGCCGTAGCCAAGAGCAAGGCCGCTGAACCATCCGTTCAAGCGCTCGGCCTCACCCGGCAGCAAGGTTCCGCCCGGAGCAGCTAGGTCAACCGTGTAGTCGGCCCGCTCCACGACTGGGGCGTTGACGGCTGCCAGGCCGCGCGCCGGGAGATCATGGGGCGTGTAGCCGCATGCTCCAAGCGCGGAGGCCAAAAGTGCAATGCACAACTTCGAACGCATGGTGGCATCCTTTTCGATGAAGCGGCGGCTCACAGCTTGAACCCCGGAGCAGCGGCCACTGAAGTGCCGATCGCCGGCGCCGGAGCAGGGGCCGCGACCGGTGCTCCGCTCACGCCCGTGAAGGTCTGCCCTTCGAAGATGCGCTGCGGATCGCTGGGAGCACGGTAGCCGTCGGTCGGCAGTGCGAGCTGCTGCGACACCGGGCGCACCAGATAGGGCGTGACGATGATCACTAGTTCAGTCTGCTGACGCTTGTAGCTGGTCGACCGGAAAAGGGTGCCAAGGATCGGCAAGTCGCCGAGGAACGGCGCCTTGTTGATGTCATTGGTGTCCGAGTTCCGCAGCAGGCCGGCGATCATGAAGCTCTGGCCGGAGCCGAGTTCAACGGTCGTTTCCGCGCGGCGCGTCGTCAGTGCAGGGACGATGAAGTCGCCCAGCTTGACCGAACCCTGGTTGGACAATTCGCTGACCTCGGGACGAACCCGCATCGAGATGCGTCCATCGCCAAGCACGTAGGGTGTGAAGGCAAGTCCGACACCATACTGCTTGTATTCGATCGTGACTGCGCTGTTGCCCTGCGGAACAGGGACCGGGAATTCACCGCCGGCAAGGAAGCTGGCAGTTTCACCCGAAAGAGCGGTCAGGTTCGGTTCGGCGAGCGTCGTGACGAGCCCGTCGCTCTCGGCCAGGTTGAGCCGGCCGATCAGATCCAGCCCGAACAGCTTGCCGCGCGCCTGAAGCGTCGTTCCGATGAGTCCGCGAAGGACGTCGCCCGTCTTGACGTCGATGCCTTCACCCTGCGCGACGCCGAACTGGAAGCCCGAAGTCCCGTCGTGGGAAAGCAGGTTGACGCCGACGTCCTTGAGGACACTGCGGTTCACCTCTGCGATGCGGACCCGAAGGTTCACCTGCAGCGGCGTGGCCGTGCTCAGACGATTGACGACGCAGATTTTGCACATACCGCCTTTGGACAGGTCGATGCCGGGGTTCAGCATCATTTCGACCAGGTGCTCGGCCTGAGCGGAGTCATTGGGCGATGCGACCGTGCCGCTGAGGATCGCCATCTGGCCCACGTTCATGACGCGGATGTCAGACTGCGGCATCGCGGCGCGGAGGACTTCCCCCACCGACGTGATGTTCTGGCTGACCCGGACGTTGGTGGCGTAGACCACGGATCCGTCGGATGCAGTCGCGATGACCGTGGCTTCGCCGGCTTCCTTGCCGAACAGCTTCATCTGGCGGGTGTTGGTCACGTCCACGTCGGCGACACCGGGGTTCGAGACCCAGACATCTGCGACAGCGCGCGGAAGGCTGAGCATCTGCCCTTCACCGACCGACAGTAGCACCTGACCCGAAGGCTTGTAGGTGCGAGCTGCCTGTCCTGCTGCCGGAGCGGCGGCAGTGAGGCTGCCGAGGCTTGCAGCCAGGGCGACGAGCGCGGTGCCGATACGAGCCCGGCGGATGATGGTACGACTTGTCATTTTAGCGAGC
>JBJMUK010000126.1:0-4058 GCA_045811225.1 Sphingomicrobium sp.
CCGCATCCCGGCGGCCAATATGCGCTCAAGAACAAGCTAGCGCTGCCGCCGAACGCTGTGATCGCGAACGCACCTATCTACCGGCTCGACCTGCGCCGCTTCAGTTACGGCATATCGGCCCCGTCCTCCGTTCTTGTCGACATGTTGCTGGCCGACATTCCGACCGCTGTATGGCGCGATCGCGAAGGCGCGATGGATACCGACAATTACGCGGGATTGACGGAGGTCTCGGACGCAAGCGAATGGCACGAATTTGCCCGAGAGGCCACCGACCGGCCGCAGCCCTTCGTTGAACTGCAGCGCAAATTCCTGGCCGATCAGCGCGTACCCGTGGACCCTGCCGAGGTCTTTTCGCGCTATGCCTCGATCTTTGAGGCGGCCAGCCGTTTGGAGCCGAGAGTCCGAAGCGTGCCAGTCGAACGGCAGCGGCTCCTGATCGTGGCCAATGCCCATTTGCCGACCGTACAAGTATGCCTCGAGCATCCCTTGCGTCCGCTCATTCGCTCAGGAGAACTGCTGACCGAACTGCTCACCGAGCCGATGTTGAAGGTACAGAAGCGGCGCTTGGGCTCCGCGTCAGCTGTCGCGGCATGGATCGATCGACAACTCGATCAATTCCGGGCCGACGTTTTGATCTTCAGCCGTTACAGCGGCCCCTGCGCATCCGAAATTCTCAGCTGGGCCAAGCGGAATTCGGTACCGGTCATCTATCAGATCGACGATGACCTGCTTGCTGTTCCACGCAGCCTCGGTGAAACCAAGTTCGCTTATCACAATGACCCCAAACGCCTGGCGACCGTGAGAACGCTGTTGACGGGGTCCGACCTCGTTTATGCCTCGACCGAAGCCCTTCGCCAGCGCCTAAACGCGACAGTTCCGGGCGTCGATGCCGTTACGGGGCCGATCAATTGCTCGGGTCGGGTGCTCAAGGTGCCCCGGCAAGGACCGGCGCGGGTCCTCGGCTATGTCGCAAGTGCCGATCATCTGCCAAACCTGATGATGGTCCTGCCGGCGATCGTCGGCTTGCTGGACCGCCATTCCGACCTGTCCTTCGAGTTGTTCGGATCGATTCCCGTTCCGGAACAGCTCCAACGGTTCGGTCCGCGCGTCCGCAAGATTGATCCCATCGCCGACTACGATGCATTTCTCGATGCTTTGGGTGAGCGTCAGTGGGAAATCGGCATTGCGCCGCTGGTGCCGACTCCATTCAATCGCACCAAATCGAATAACAAGTGGGTCGAATATAGCTCGGTGGGCGTGGCGGTCATCGCCAGCGCTGACATGGTCTATGACCAATGTTGCGCCGACGGCTGCGGCCTGCTGGTCGACGGACTTGACGAATGGCGTGCGGCCCTGGAGAGGCTGGTGACGGATGAGGCCGAACGGCTCGCGACTGTGCAGAGAGCGCAGCGCAAGCTCGAATCCGACTACGGCCTGGACCAACACCGGCGGCAGATCCTGACTATCATCGAGCTGGCTCACCAGCGCGCCGCTGAAAAATTGATCGAGGAAGACGCATGACCATTGCCGCCGTTCGAATTGCCGACGACGTCGAATTTTCCAACGATGGCCGGTTCGTGCTGATCGGCGGGATGAATGTCATCGAAGATGAGGACCTGGTTTTCCGCGTGGCAGAGCGGTTCGTTGAAACCGCGAGCGACTTGGGAATTCCGTATGTTTTCAAGGCGTCGTTCGACAAGGCCAACCGTTCGTCTATCAACTCCTTTCGAGGACCAGGGCTCGATGCGGGCCTACGCGTACTCGCCGGGGTGAAGCGGCGGTTCGGCGTACCGCTTTTGACGGACGTGCATGAACCGGATCAGGCGGCGCCCGCGGCCGAGGTGGTCGACGTCCTTCAGCTTCCAGCCTTTCTTGCGCGGCAGACCGACCTCGTGGTGGCGATTGCCCGCACGGGTGCGGCAATCAACATCAAGAAGCCCCAATTCCTGGCGCCGCTCGAAATGCGCCATATCGTCGCGAAATGCGTCGAAAGCGGAAACGACCGCGTCATCCTCTGTGAGCGCGGGTCGAGCTTCGGGTACAACAACCTTGTGGTTGACATGCTCGGCATCGACCTGATGAAGACCATCGCTCCGGTCGTGTTCGACGCGACCCACGCTCTCCAGACGCCTGGCGGGCGATCCGATAGTGCGGGAGGCAGACGGCAACAGGCGGCGTCGCTCGCGCGCTCCGGGATGGCGCTCGGCCTAGCGGGACTCTTCCTGGAAGCCCATCCGAACCCCGCCGAAGCGAAGTGTGACGGACCGTCTGCGCTTCCTTTGGACGCGCTAAAACCTTATTTGGAACAAATGCTTGCAATAGATGAGTTGGTGAAAAGCTTCCCGCCTCTGGTGATTGAATGACCGGTCTGGAGTGCCGCACGGCTGGTGCGGACGAGTAGAATGACGCGCCGCATACTGCTGTTCGGCGACAGCCATGCCGATGCCATCCAGGCCGCGATCAAGTGCCGCCGAAGCAAGGCGATTCCCGTCGGGCTTGATGCTCGGCGGGTAATCAAGATCAAGAAGGTCGTCGGAAATCCGCCGTCACCGCGGCCGC
Organism: Sphingomicrobium sp.; assembly: GCA_045811225.1. Classification (GTDB taxonomy): domain Bacteria; phylum Pseudomonadota; class Alphaproteobacteria; order Sphingomonadales; family Sphingomonadaceae; genus Sphingomicrobium. The sequence continues at coordinate 2,560 of JBJMUK010000126.1, forward strand.
ACGTGCTGCGCCGTCTTGGCCATCGCCTGCGGGCGTTGATCGACGATAGACCGGCAGCCACCGACGGCAGTCTTGTCGTCGGCGATACGACGCTCGATCAGTTCTCGGCGCTAGCGCGGCGACTGCAACCGGACGACGTGCTGATCTCAGTCATCGGTGGCAATCAATATGCCGTTTTCAGCACCATCCAGCACCCGAAGCCGTTCGATTTCGAATTGCCGGGCGATCCGTTGCCCTCGGTCGCAGGAGATGAGGAGCTGATACCATTCCGGACCCTCTACGATTATTTCCTGACGGCCCTTCGTGCGGGTGATGGCGAGACGCTCGCACACCTGCGCAGATCGACGCGCGCACGGATGCTTCACTTGCTCGCACCTCCGCCGAAGCGGGACAATGACTTCATCCAGCGCCATCACGACACGCATTTCGCGGCCCAGGGGATCGGGCACCTCGGCGTCAGCAGTGCCGAGTTGCGTATGAAATTCTGGAAGCTGCAGAAGCTGGCGATCGGTGAGATTTGCGCCGAGCTCGACATCGAAACGGTCGAGCCCCCGAAGGAAGCTCTCGACGCTGATGGTTATCTGGCGCCGCATTATTATGCCGGAGACGCGACGCACGCGAACGAAGCTTATGGGGAGCTGGTGCTCGAGCAGCTTGAGACGCGCTTTGCCTTCGCGCCCTATGATAAGGCCGCGAACGGATGACGCTGAATCCTTACTCGAAGCTGCCGGACAAGGCCTTTTGGCGCCGGGCGATCGCTTCGGTCCCGCCGGGAGAGGTCGAGCCCATCGGCACCTTCGGGTTGAAGATCGACCGCGACACCAGGGTTGCCACGGCTGGAAGCTGCTTCGCGCAGCATATCGCACGGCACCTGAACGCCTCGGGCTATAATCATTTCATCGCGGAGCCCGGCCATCCGATTCTGCCCGAGAGCGTGCGCGCCGAGCAGGGCTACGGTCTTTTTTCCTGCCGTTACGGCAACATCTATACCGCCCGTCAGCTGCTGCAGCTGTTCGAGCGCGCATACGGCCGCTTCGTCCCCAGTGAGCATGTCTGGCTTAGTGGAAATGCCGTGGTCGACCCGTTCCGGCCGAGGGTTCAGCGCGGCGGATTTGTCTCCGAAGCGGAGATGCGCCGCGATCGAGAACAGCACTTGGCTGCTGTCAGGCAGATGTTCGAAACCCTGCACGTGCTGGTGTTCACGCTCGGTCTCACCGAGAGCTGGCGTTCCCGCGACAGCGGAGCGGTGTTCCCCTTGTGCCCTGGGGTCGACGGCGGGGAGTTCGACCCTGATCGGCATGAATTCTACAATCAGCCGGTAGAGGACGTCGTGGCCGATCTAGCCGAATTCTGGACCGCACTTTGTTCATTGAACCCCGGAGCGCAACTCGTTCTCACGGTTTCGCCCGTACCTCTGGTCGCCACGGCGCAGCCGGGTGAGCACGTCCTTTCAGCGACGACCTATTCCAAGTCGGTGCTGCGCGTTGCTGCCGAAGTGA
>JBJMUK010000127.1:0-9956 GCA_045811225.1 Sphingomicrobium sp.
GTCCTTGTTGGCGTCTGCCATGGTGAACATGTGCGCGCCCATCTGGCCATGTCCGCCCCGGCCCTTGTGCTGGCCTTCTGCTCGCTGTGCCACACGCTGGGCGCGCTGTTGACGTCCAGCGTCGAACTCGGCGCGATTGATCGCTCCGTCCCGGTTCGTGTCGAGCCGGGCGAACATCTCCTGTCCGCGGTCGGACCGCTGGGCCGGGTTTGCAGCGTTGCGCTGAGCGCGCTGCGCGCGCGCTGCGTCGAATTCCGCGCGGGTCACGTTGCCGTCCTTGTTGGCGTCGAGCCGAGCGAAGAAGCCTTCGCCGTTGCCACGTTTTCCAGCGCGTTCGGCGCGCTTGGCCTGCCAATCACCTTTTCGAGCCTGAGCTGATTGCAGCTCCGCCTGCGTGATTGCGCCGTCCTTATTGGCGTCAACGCGGGCAAAATGCTGCTGAACCTTGGCGGTCACTTCGGCGCGAGTGTGAAGCTTCGCGGCACGAGCGCCCGGGACTGGAGCCTGCGCGATCGCTGGCGCGACCGAGGCCATGAGGATGGCGGCCACACCGCCAAGCAAGAACGTCTTCATCACTACACTCCGATCGAAGGATTTTCTGCATCGTGGATACCGCCCATTGGCTGTATCGCGCTTGAACGCGCCGTTGTGGGGTGGCAAGGCGCCCGCCATCCTGCAGCTTGGGGGAATGAATGGCCGAAGACATCCGCCGCGTCGTGCTCGCTTTCTCCGGAGGGCTGGACACGAGCGTGATCCTGAAATGGCTGCAGCAGACCTACAATTGCGAGGTCGTGACCTTTACCGCTGATCTTGGTCAGGGGGAAGAATTGGAGCCCGCGCGTCACAAGGCGGAGCTTCTCGGTGTTCGCCAGGAGCATATCTTCATCGACGACCTGCGCGATGAGTTCGTGGGCGATTACGTATTTCCGATGATGCGTGCGAATGCCCTTTACGAGGGGCTCTACCTGCTCGGAACATCGATCGCGCGTCCGCTGATCGCCAAGCGCCAGATCGAAATCGCTCGTCAGGTCGGTGCCGATGCCGTCGCTCACGGCGCCACCGGCAAGGGAAACGATCAGGTTCGGTTCGAACTCGGATATTACGCGCTTGATCCGGACATCAAGGTCATCGCTCCCTGGCGGGAATGGGACCTGACCAGCCGGACGGCGCTGATCGACTTTGCCGAGAAGCACCAGATCCCGGTGCCGAAGGACAAGCGCGGGGAGAGCCCGTTCTCGACCGACGCCAACCTTCTCCACACGTCGTCAGAAGGCAAAGTGCTCGAGGATCCCTGGGAAGAAGTCCCGGACTACGTCTATTCCCGCACCGATGATTTCGTGACCGCGCCCGACACGCCGGAAGAGATCACTATCGAGTTTAAGGCCGGCGATGCGGTTGCAGTGAATGGCGCGGCGCTTGGTCCGGCCGCGCTGCTGACAAAGCTCAATGAACTGGGCCAGCGCCACGGGATCGGAAGGCTCGACCTGGTCGAGAACCGCTTCGTCGGCATGAAGAGCCGCGGCATGTATGAAACGCCCGGCGGCACTATCCTCGCCCTCGCCCACCGGGCGATCGAGCAGCTGACGCTCGACCGTGGCGCCGCGCATCTCAAGGACGAGCTGATGCCGCGCTACGCGGAGCTCATCTACAATGGGCTGTGGTTCTCGCCGGAGCGCGAGATGCTTCAGGCGGCGATCGACCAAAGCCAGGCGAAGGTCGAAGGAACGGTGCGGCTGAAGCTGTTCAAGGGTGCCACGCACGTTACGGGCCGCAAATCGCCGCAGAGCCTCTACAGCGAGAAGATCGTGACGTTCGAGGACGATGCGGGTGCCTACGACCAAAAGGACGCGCAGGGCTTCATCAAACTCAACGCGCTGCGGTTGCGGCTGCTCGCGCGGCGGGACCGCGCAGGTCAATCCGACTAGACACATGAGCGGCAGCACCGACACCGCTGCCGTCGCGCATCGCGCGCGTCCCTGGTGGGAGACGCGCTGGTTCGTCGCCGTGGTTGTGTTACTTGCGGCCGTTCCTCTGCTGTATCCGAAGGTCCCGCCGCTCGTGGACCTGTTCGGGCATATGGGACGCTATCGGGTTGAGCTCGACCTCGGAAGCTCCCCGTGGCTGCGCCGTTATTACGGGTTTCACTGGGCGGCCATCGGCAATCTGGGCGTCGACCTGCTGATCGTCCCATTCGGCAAGCTGTTGGGCCTCGAACCGGCCGTGAAGCTGATCGTGATGCTGATCCCGCCAATGACGGTGGCCGGCTTCCTGTGGGTTGCCCGCGAAGTGCACGGGCGCATCCCTCCAACTGCGCTATTCGCGCTGCCGTTCGTCTACTGCCACCCCTTCATGTACGGCTTCGTCAATTACGTGCTGTCCATCGCGCTTGCATTCCTGGCGTTCGGGCTGTGGTTGCGGCTCGGCCGGCTGGAAAAACTGAAGCTTCGGGCTGCGCTATTCGTCCCGATATCGGTCATCGTTTTCTTCTGCCACACCTATGGCTGGGGTGTGCTTGGCCTGCTCTGCTTCTCGGCCGAGGCCGTTCGACAGCACGACCGAGGGACCGGCTGGTTCAAGTCGGGCATTTACGCCGCGGCCCAAGCAGCAGTGATGATCCTGCCGCTATTCATCATGCTGGCATGGCGCAGCGAAACCCACGGCGGAATGATCCGGGGCTGGTTCGAATGGGACCACAAGTGGCTCTATATCAAACAAAGCCTGCGCGACCGCTGGAAGCCGTTCGACATCGGCTCGCTGATCGCTGTCGGCGCCGTGATCCTGTTTGCCCTGGTGCATCGGCGGCTGACCTTTTCCCGCAACCTGGTCTTTTCCGCCTTCGTGCTGCTGGTTGGGTTCGTCCTGATCCCGCGCACGATCTTCGGGTCGACCTACGCCGACATGCGTTTGATCCCCTACGTAATCGCGGTGGCCGTGCTGTCGATCCGCTTCAAGCCCGAGGCGCAACCGATCTTCGCCGGTGCGCTCGCGCTGGTCGGTCTCGCTTTCTACCTGGTGCGGCTGGCCGGGCACACGCTCAGCCTAGGGATGGCCGCCGACGACCAGAACGCCAAGCTGGAGGCCCTCAACCACGTGCCGATGGGCGCCCGGGTCGCGTCCATGGTGACGCAGGAAGATTGCAACCGCGCGTGGAGCATGCCTCGCAACAGCCACCTCGGCGGGCTGGTGATCGTCCGCAAGCACGGCTTCTCGAACGACCAATGGTCGATCCAGGGCCAGAACCTGCTCGACCTCCATTATCATGAGCCGGGGCTGTATCGCGCCGACCCCTCCCAGATGGTGCGGGCGATGAACTGCCGAGCACGAACGGCGTGGCGGGTCGACTATGCCTTCAGCAAACTTCCGCGCGACAAGCTCGATTATCTTTGGATCATCGATCCGCCGCCGATCGACCCGAAATGGGTCGAAGGAATGCAGCCGGTCTGGCGCGGCGAGGGTTCTATCCTTTATCGGCTGAATCCATGACCGCGCTCTCGATCGTCGTGCCTTGCTTCAATGAAGAGGCGTGCCTCGACGTCCTGCATGCGCGCCTGACGCAAGCGGCTGCCGCTGCGGCGGGCGAGGATTACGAGATTGTCTTCGTCAACGATGGTTCCCGGGACGGCAGCTGGCGGATCATGAAGTCGCTCAGCAACAAGGATCCGCACCTCGTCGCAATCAACCTGTCGCGGAATCACGGGCATCAACTGGCACTGACCGCCGGCCTGGATCTGTGCCGGGGTGAGCGCGTACTGATCATCGACGCCGACCTCCAGGACCCGCCGGAACTGCTTGGCGAGATGCTGGAGACCATGCGCGAACAGCAGGCGGACGTCGTTTACGGCGTGCGCCGGAGCCGCGCCGGCGAGACTGCCTTCAAACGTGCGACGGCCCATGGATTCTATCGACTGCTGTCGCGTGCGACCGAGGTGGAGATTCCACTGGACGCGGGCGACTTCCGACTGATGAGCCGCAGGGCGCTTGATGCCCTGCTCGCAATGCCGGAACAGGCCCGCTTCATCCGTGGAATGGTGGCCTGGATCGGTTTTCGTCAGGTGCCACTGGCTTATGACCGGGCCGAGCGCCACGCCGGGGAGAGCAAATATCCATTGTCGAAGATGCTTCGATTCGCATTTGACGCACTGACCGGCTTCTCATCCGCTCCGCTGAAGCTTGCGAGCCACGCCGGACTTCTGCTGTCGTTGGGGTCGCTGCTGATCATCGGCTACATCGCGTTCGCCTTCATCACGGGGAAGAGCATCCAAGGCTGGACCTCGCTGATGCTGGTCGTCGTCGTGCTTGGCGCGGTGCAGATGTTCGTGCTGGCGCTGATGGGCGAATATATCGGGCGCCTTTACAACGAAGCGAAGAAGCGGCCGCTATATATCGTGCAGGACATCGCCGGCGACATGCCCGCTGAGGGCAGGCTGGGCTATCTCGGGGATGCGACTGCGAACAGCGACAAGCCGGGCGGCAAGGGCACCCGCCCGATCAAGTGACGCTCAGCGGCGAACGCCCGCTCCAGCGCTGAATTCAGGGCAGCAGCCGGCATCACCAGATCACTGTCCTCCTTGCCCGAGGCGCGGGATGAAACCCGCTTCGCCACGGCGAGAGGAAACAGCAGGCTGTTGAAGTAGCCGAGCGCTTCAACCTTCAGCGGCGAACCTTCGAACAACTTGCGCAGGCCCGCGCGGGAATAACGGCGATGATGATGGTTCACGACGTCGTGCGCGGACCACATCCACTGATGCGCGGGGACAGTAACCACCAGCCTTCCGTCCGGCTTCAGGCACTTGGCAACGGAATCCACTGCTGCCCGGTCGTCCTCAATGTGCTCGATCACGTCAAATGCTCCGATCAGATCGAAATGGCCGTGGGGCACTCCTTCGATCTCAGGGAGCGGTGCGCTGAGCACCTTGCGGCCAAGCCGCTGTTCCGCGATCTCACGCGCAGCCGGATCGACTTCCAAGGCTTGAACGTGCCCGAACTGGGACAGCATTGCCAGGTTGTGGCCGGTCCCGCAGCCAATCTCGAGCAGCTGCGCGTTCGGTCTCGGCATCGCCTTGCGTTGGATCAATGCTGCAATAACCTCGCGCCGGGCGCGGTACCACCAGTGCCGTTGGTCCATGGCGGCCATGGTGTCGTAGACGATGCGCTCCATCAGCCGAACACCCACTGACGATTCAGAAGGAAGGTCGCGAACGGGGTGATCAGCACCGCCGGCACCAGCGGCCACCAGGTCGGCCCGTGCATCGGTCCGGTCAGGATCCACGTGAAACCGGCGTTCAGCGCCATGCCGAAGGTCTGGACGATGAGGAATTTGGCGCGGGTTCGGCCGGCCTCCTCCTGCCCATGTCCCCGGAAGCTCCAGCGACTATGTAGAAAGAAGCCGACGCTTACGGCGACGATGAACGCGATGACCACTGCCAGCACGGGCGCGATGACATAGGTTGCCAGCGGCCAGTAGACGGCGGCGTAGAGCCCGGTGAGGAACAGGCCGACAATTCCGAAGCGAACGAGCTGGCCCATTGTCTTGCTGTTCACGTCCAGATGTGTCGCCATTCGTCCGAGAGTTGCCCTTTGAGAAGGAGCGGCTAGAGCGCGAAAAGTGGACCAGCGCAAGGATCACATGGCAACCGAGCGCCCTGTCTCGGAAATCCAGCGCTTGTTCGAGAAAGGCGAGGCGTACATTCGCTGGGCAATCCTGCATCGCTGGCGGTGGCTGGTCGTTGCCGCCTGGCTGATCCTCGCCACTCTATTTCTGGTCCAGAAGTGGCGGTTCATCGGGGCGTTCGGCCTTGCCGACACAGACGACAATATGCGGATGATGCAGGTCCGCGCCTTGCTGCATGGACAAGGCTGGTTTGACTTGCGCCAGTACCGGCTGAACCCGCCTTTTGGCGCCAACATCCATTGGTCGCGGCTAGTCGACCTGCCGATCGCGGGCATTATCATCACTTTGCGCCCCTTCGCTGGCGGAGCGTTCGCGGAAAAGACTGCCGTCGCGGTCGCTCCCCTCCTGCCGATGCTGCTGATGCTGTTCAGCCTGTCGGTGGTCGTGCGGCGGCTCGTGCACCCGCTCGCCTATTTGCTCCTGTTCGTCTCGATCTATTTCGCCGGTTCCACGAGCAACATGTTCATGCCGCTTCGCATCGACCATCATGGCTGGCAGCTGGCACTGCTCGCGCTGGGGATGTCGGGCATCGCCGACCCAAAGCGGGCCCGCGGCGGCGCAGTGCTTGGGATCGCATCGGCACTGTCGTTGGCAATCGGGCTGGAGATGCTGATCTACCTCGCGGTCGCCGCCGCAGCGATGGTGCTGTTCTGGGTGGCCGACGCGAATGAACGGGTTCGGCTGCAGACCTATGCCCTGGCTCTGGCGGGCGGCACTGCACTGTCGTTCGTTCTGTTCGTTTCCTACGCAAACAGGGCAGCAGTTTGCGATGCGTTGTCCCCGGTATGGCTGTCAGACGCGTTGGTCGGGGGCGCGCTAACGTACGGCCTTGCACGTTGGTCGCCTTCCGATTGGCGCGTCAGACTTGCTGCTGCGGCAGTCGCAGGTGCGCTGGTCGCGGGATTCCACGCGTTCGCCTGGCCGCAATGCCTGCAGCGGCTGGAGGGGGTGTCTCCGGAAGTGGAGAAGCTGTGGCTCAGCCACGTCCGTGAGGCGCGACCGGTGTGGAAATATGAGTGGCGGACGCTTCTTACGGTCGTGGTTCTTCCAGTCACCGGCCTCATTGGATGGGCAGCCCTGGCCTGGGTCAGGCGCCGCGAGCCTGATGCGCTCCGGCGCGTGCTCGCAATCGCTATTCCGGCGCTCGCGGCGGTATTGCTGCTCGGCTGGCAAACGCGGACTGGCCCGGCGGCCCAGATGTTTGGTGCGGCAGGTGCCGCGGCGCTGGTTGGAGTGCTGCTCCCCTGGGTGTTGCGCCGTGTTTCGTGGATGCAGCCGATCATCCTGCTTCCGATGCTGTTGATCGGCTTGGGTGCCGCTGTTCCGCTGACGCTAAGCTTTGTGCCAGCCAAGCAGGCGACCGCGCGCAGCAAGGCGATCGGACGGGCAAATGCGCTGTGCAACTACATGCCTTCGTATCGGCCCCTGGCAGCGCAACCAAAAGGACTGGTGTTCACTTTCGTGGACCTCGGCCCCAGAGTGATCACGGTGACCCACCACAATGCCGTCGCTGGCCCCTACCACCGCAATGGCCAGCAGATTGCCGATGTGATGAGAGCCTTCCGCGGGAATGAGACGCAGGCGCATGCGATCATATCCGACAAATATCACGCGGATTACCTGCTGATCTGCCCGAACTCCTCGACGACCACGATCTTCGCCGCCGAAGCGCCAAAAGGTTTTTACACGATGCTGGCCAAGGGCGAGGAAATGGCCTGGCTGGAACCGATTCGAGTGCCGGCCAACTCCCCATTCCGGCTGTGGAAGGTTGCGCCTAGCCCAGCGTTGGAAAGCTCTGCTTCAACCCGTCGATGATGAACTGAGCGGCCAGCGCCGCCAGGATGACGCCCAGGATGCGGGTCACCATCGCCTCGATCTTCTCACCCAGCAGCCGCATGAGCGGTGTCGCCGCAAGCAAGGTCACCATTGTGATGAGGATCACGACCGTGATCGCGGACAGCACGACCAAAGTTTGCGCGGCGTCGTCCGCGCGGGAAACCCAGAGCATTGCACTCGCGATCGAGCCCGGCCCCGCAATCATCGGAATCGCCATTGGGAAGACGGAGATATCCTCGGCGTCCGGCGTGCCCTCAATGGACTGCGCGCGCTCTTCCCGGCGCTGGGTGCGCCGTTCGAACACCATGTCCAGCGCGATCATGAACAGCATGATGCCACCGGCAATGCGGAAGCTGGCAAGGCTGATCCCCAGCGCGTGAAGCATTGGCCGCCCGAGCAGGGCGAAGAACATCAGGATCGCCCAAGCGACAAGCGAAGAGCGGATCGCCATCGATCGGCGATGTGCGGCGGGCGTGCCGCGGGTCAGCCCGGCAAAGATCGGAGCGCAGCCGGGCGGATCGATGATCACAAGGAAGGTGACCAGCGCCGACCCGAAGAGTTCGATCATTCAGCCGTGACTTTCTGGTTGATCACCGGTTCGTAGCGACGGCCGTTCCAGAGGTAGGCCCGGAAAAATCGGGTCCCATCCGGCTGGACCTTCCAGTCCCAGCCCAGCGTCTTGTCCGCCGATTGGCCACGGCCGTTGTCGATGTGCGTCGACCGGGCCTGGGCAGCGGTCAGAGCGGTCAGAGCGGGGGGTGCGGGGATCGGAGCTCCGGGTGCACGGCCGCGACAGGATGCACGGCGCACCTTCGGCGTCTTGGGAATCGGCGCGCCTTTGAAGCTTGTTTCACCGCCGTCATACACCCAGCGCCACGCACCCTTTTCCCTTTGCCAGACGGTGGTGAAGCCGCCGCTGGAGTTCGAAGTGCGCCACGGCCCAAGGTTTACGGCCGTGCGGCCGTCGCAGGACGAGTAGCTTTGTGCCAGCCACCACTGAATGGCTTGGGAAGGATCCTTCCGGCCCTTCAGAAACTCGTGAACCCAAACCGCCTGCGGAGTGAACATGACGGCATCGGGGTCCGCCCACTTCCGGAACGCCGTCCATTGGCCGGTGCGCTGCGCGTCACTGGCAAAGGCGCGTTCAGCATCCACGGCCGTCGGGGCACTGGCGGCGGCGGCGAGGAACAGGACAAGCATCTAAAGCCCTTTCGGATCCGGGAGGCCAGACCGGCGGTGCGCGGCAACCACCGTGTTGCGCAGAAGGCAGGCGATTGTCATGGGCCCGACCCCACCGGGAACCGGGGTGATAGATCCGGCTACCTCGACAGCTTCGTCGAACGCTACGTCGCCGAGCAGCTTGAGCGATCCGTCCGTCTGTTCGACCCGTTCCTGGCCGACATCAATCACCGCCGCACCGGGCTTGATCCAGTCGCCGCGAACCATTTCCGGACGGCCGACCGCGGCGACCACAATGTCCGCCCGGCGGACGATATCGGGCAGGTTGCGGGTGCGGCTGTGCGCCACCGTGACAGTGCAATTGGCGCCGATCAGCAGTTGCGCCATCGGCTTTCCGACGATGTTCGAGCGGCCGAGAACGACCGCATCCAGACCCGAGAGGTCTCCCAATTCCTGCTGAAGCAGGATCAGGCAACCCAGCGGCGTGCAGGGAACCAGCGCGTCCATTCCGGTTGCGAGCAGTCCTGCATTGATCGGGTGAAAGCCATCGACGTCCTTGGCTGGGTCGATGCGCAGCAGGATGGCCTTTTCATCCACGTGCTTCGGCAGCGGAAGCTGAACGAGGATTCCATCGACCGCCGGATCGGCATTCAGGCTGTCTACCAATGCGATCAGTTCGCCCTGGCTGGTCGCGGCGGGAATGCGATGCTCGAAGCTTTCCAGCCCCGCTTCCAACGTGGCCTTGATCTTCATCCGGACATAAGCAGCGCTTGGCGGATGCTCCCCGACCAACACGACCGCAAGGCCCGGCGGCCGCCCGATCTGGCTGCGAAATTCGGCGGCGCGTTCGGCCGTGCGGGTCCGAAGGGCGAGCGCAGTCGCCTTTCCATCGATCAGTCGAGCGGTCATGTCAGTGTCGGCCCAACTTCCAGAAGAATGCCCGGAAGCACCTTGGAACGGATGAAGATGATGACCAGCATGACAACCAACGGAGCAAAGTCGATAGCTCCAAAGTCCGGAAGGATCCGCCGGATCGGCCTGTAGAATGGCTCGGTGATGCGATCCAAAGCTGAAATCAGCGCCCGCAAGCCGCTGGAGCTGCGGTTGAGGACATTGAACGCCAACAGCCAGCTGAGAATGACCTGAGCGAGGATGACGTACATCGCGACGGCGAGAATTAGGTCGATTAGACCGATCAACATGTAGACCATTGCCCGCATCTAACCGTGAGGCGCGTACGGGGCAACGTCAGGGGGCAAAACGCAGCGGC
>JBJMUK010000128.1:0-4956 GCA_045811225.1 Sphingomicrobium sp.
CACTTAATTTCTGGCCGGGGAGGAAAAGCCCGTTTTCGTTGCGCTCGTTGATCCCCTCGACCACCTCAGCTTCGCGCGCCCAAAGTATGACGTCGTCGCCGGATGCGGCGGCAACCTGCGCCAAGGCCGTGCCCCATGCACCGCCACCGATGATCGCAAGCCTCGTCATGCTTTCACTCCGGCACCGCGGACCTTTTCCGCACTTTCGTCCAATGGCCACCGTGCCCGAGCCGGCGCGTCCAGCCCGTCCGTCAGGTTCAGCGCGAATCGTTCGGCGCCGGCCCACGCAATCATCGCTGCATTGTCCGTGCACAGCCAGACGGGAGGCACGGAAAAGCGCCTGCCGCTTGCAGCCGCCAATTCCGCGAGCCGACCGCGGACCGAGCCGTTAGCGGCGACGCCACCCGCAACCACGAGCGTGGGCGCTCCAGTTGCTGCAAGTGCGCGCGAAGTCCGGTCGATCAGGCAGTCGACGACCGCACGTTGAAAACTCGCAGCCACGTCTGCCGTCTTGTGCTCGCCTGTAGCAACAGCCCGCTGAACGGCGCTCTTCAGACCAGCGAAGGAAAAGTGCGGCTCGGACGTTCCGACGAGCGGCCGCGGTAGCGGGACTGACGCCGGATCTCCCTGCGCGGCGAGAGCTTCGATGGCTGGTCCGCCGGGATAGGGCAGGCCAAGCAGTTTCGCCGCCTTGTCGAATGCCTCTCCTGCGGCGTCGTCGATCGTCGTCGCCAAGCGCGAATAGTCTCCCACCCCGCGCACTTCCAACAACTGGCAATGCCCGCCGGAGACCAGCAACAGCAGGTATGGGAAACGCAGGTCCGGGTCGACCAGACGAGGGCTAAGCGCGTGACCCTCAAGATGGTTGATGGCGATCAGTGGCTTGTCCGCGGACAGCGCGAGGCCCTTCCCGGCCAGCAGCGCCACCATCACCCCTCCGATCAGGCCGGGGCCCGCTGTCGCCGCCACTGCATCGACGTCGCTGATCGACAATTTCGCTTCCGATAGAACGTCCCGAATGAGTGTCGGCAGAATCTCGACGTGTGCTCTCGCGGCGATTTCCGGAACGACTCCACCGAACGGGCGATGCGCTTCATTTTGGCCGCGAACCGCTTGCGCCAAGATTTGGCCTTCGGTCGTTACAAGCGCCGCGGCACTGTCGTCGCAGGAGGATTCGAGACCAAGGATGATCGGCATTGCGGATGCCCTTTGCCTGATGCGTGCCCGATGCACTAGGGGGGCGACATGGCACTGAAGCTCGGGACTCGGGGATCGCCGCTCGCACTGGCACAGGCGCGCAAAGTCGCGGCAGCTCTCGAGGCGAGCCAGCGCTGGCCCGCCGGCTACATTGAGATCGTGCCGGTGACGACCACCGGCGACAAGATCCAGGATCGCCCCTTGGCGGAAGTGGGCGGCAAAGGACTGTGGACCAAGGAGTTGGATCGCGCCTTGCTGGACGGCGACGTTCACTTCTGCGTTCACTCGATGAAAGACGTGGAAAGCGAACGTCCACCGAGCATCCATCTTGCCGCAGTCCGGCCGCGTGGAGATATGCGTGACCGCCTGATTGGCGGAGAATCGATCGACAAGCTGAAAGAGGGTGCGACCGTCGGCACGTCTTCGCCACGCCGCGCCGCTCAGCTGAAGTCGATGCGCCCGGACCTCAACATCGTCCCAATCCGCGGCAACGTGGAAACACGGCTCAAGAAGGTCGAGTTGGGCGAAGTGGACGCGACCCTGCTCGCATCCGCAGGATTGAAAAGGCTCGGACTATTCGGTGTCGGGACCGCCATTCCGGTGGAGATTTTGCTCCCGGCTCCCTGCCAGGGCGTCATTGGTATCGAGTGCCGGACCGATGATCATCTGGTGCAGAGCGTTCTATCAACAGTCAACAACGCCACGACCTATTGGCAAGTCATGGCGGAGCGGGCGTTCACGAGAGCGCTCGGCGGCACGTGCCACTCGCCCGTTGCTGCATTAGCCGTCCTCGACGAAGGCGAGCTCAACCTGCGCGCCCAGATCTTCTCAGAGGATGGCAGCGAGATGATCGAGGAAAAGGCTGTCTTCGAGTGCGGCGATCATCAGCGACCGGTTGAAATGGCGAAGACGATGCTCGAGCGAGCGCCAGAATCGATCCGGAGATTGTTCCAGCCGGCATGAAACGCCTGCTGATACTGCGCCCCCAGCCCGGTGCATCCATGACCCTCGCAGCAGCGGCCGAGATGGGGCTGAACCCAGTTTCCATACCGCTGTTCAAGTTAGAACCGGTAGGCTGGAAAGCTCCCGATCCGTCCGGGTTCGACGGTTTACTGCTGACCAGCGCCAGCGCGATCCGATGCGCGGGAGACCAGTTGCACGGCTTGCGGGGCCTGAAAGCTTATGTCGTCGGCGAGGCGACGGCTGCAGCCGCTCGGGATGCCGGATTCGACATTGCAAGCACCGGATCGGCAGGTGTTCGGCGACTGCTCGAGTCCATCGAACCGCGCCAGAAGCTGATCCATCTCTGCGGCGAAGACCGCGCCGACTACGGAGAGTCGGGCCACGTCATCGACCCGGTCGTGGTCTACCGCGCTGCCGACCTTGCACCGTCTGAAGACATCCGCCTGGCAGAAGACGGGGCAGTGATGATCCACTCGCCCCGGGCCGCGGGCCGCTTCGCGGGCCTTTGCGACCAAACTCCGATGGATCGAGGCCGCATCTCGCTGATTACGATCAGCAGCGCCGCTGCCGAGGCCGCGGGAACTGGTTGGGCGACCGTCGAAACAGCTGAGAAACCCGACGACATGTCACTGCTGGCCCTCGCCAAACGGCTGTGCGACAAGTCGGCCCAGCAATGAATGCAACGCAGCCTCGCCTGAGCTGGAGCGCTCGCCTGCTGATCGGGCTCACCTTGATCCTCGTCGGGGCGGGAGCGGCCGTCTGGGCATTGGCGCGCTACGACACGGCAGCCCGGTTCGTAGGCATCCAGCCGCACCGTCCGGCAGCAGCGGCACCAGTGCAGTCGATGGTCAGCAAGCCCGTGATGGCGCCGCAGGCCGTGCAGGCTGACCCCGTACGGGTGGCCGAACTCGAACAGCGACTTGCCCGGGTGGAGCGTGCGAGCCAGCAGGCGGCCGGCTCGGTTGGTCGGGCTGATGCTTTGGTCGTCGCCTTCGCCGCGCGCCGCGCAATTGATCGAGGCGTTCCACTGGGGTTTCTCGAAACCCTGCTCATCGACCGGTTCGCAGCACAGCATCGCCAGGCCGTCGCAACAATTATCACCTCGTCGCGAACCCCGGTAAAACTCGACGAATTGCGAGCCGATTATGAGAAGCTCGGTCCCGACCTGCGCGGGAGCGGGCCCAACGACGGCTGGATGGCAGGATTCCGAAGCCAGTTGGGATCGCTAGTGGAAATCAGGCGTGCGGATTCACCTTCGACCCGGCCGGACGCGCGTTACGCCCGAGCTGCAAGTCGCCTGGCTTCTGGCGACGTCGACTCCGCACTCGCGGAAACTATGCGGTTACCCGGTGCAGCGCGTGCAGGGGACTGGTCCTCGAAGGCCCGGCGCTACATCGCAGCGCACCGAGCGCTCGACGAAATTGAATCGTCCGCGCTCCTGGTCGGCGTCTCGACTCGTTGAAAACGCTGGAAAACGGGTTGGCAAGACTCGCCTAGAATGCGAATCGGACAGCCGAACCATGTTGGCGACCCGGCACAGGCAGCATTAAGCTTGGCTCGTTTAATTCGTTGAACTTTCGGCAAATAGCCTGTTGAGGGATGGGGCCATGACGTCACTATTCAGCCGCGCCGGTTTGGCGACCATTCTGACGGCGATCACGCAAGTCAGCGCAACTGCCTCCCTCCCACCAAACGCCCCGTTGAAAGCGCCCACGCCGTCCCAGCGGCCTACACCTGGACCTATAACGAGCGCACAGGTGCCTGCGCCCGCGGATCTGCGCGCACAGGTGACGTCCCTCACACGCGCGTTCGCAGGCAAGGCAGGCGTTTCCATCATCTCACTCCGGGATGGCTGGGAAGTCGGTTGGAACGCCAATTCCCTGTTCCCGCAACAAAGCTGTTCGAAGCTCTGGGTCGCCATTACCGCTCTCGACGCAGTCGATCGCGGCAAAATCAGCTTGACCGACAACGTATCGTTCAGCCGAGGTGATCTCACGCTCTTCCATCAGCCGATCGCGTCCAAGATACTCGGCGGCGGCTACACGACGTCACTTGGATCGCTGATGTTCACGGCAATCACCGAAAGCGACAATACGGCCAACGACAAGCTGATGCGCTCGGTGGGCGGTCCGCAGGCGGTGCGAGACATGATCGCGCGCAAGGGTCTTGGGTCAATCCGCTTCTACGACGGAGAGCGCGCGCTTCAGTCCAAGATCGCTGGACTGGTATGGAGCCAGAGTTATTCAATCGGCGGCGCGTTCTACCAGGCGCGTTCGGCATTGCCGATGAGCGTCCGCCGCGCGAGCTTCGAACGCTATATTGCTGATCCCTATGATGGTGCGTCGCCGCATGCGATCGCCAGTGCGCTCGGCCGCCTGAAGAAAGGCGAGCTCCTCTCCGCGACGTCCACGCAGAAGTTGCTGACCACAATGGGCCGCACGCGTACCGGCGGGATGCGCGTTCGGGCGGCGCTGTCGCCGGGCTGGAACTGGAACCACAAGACGGGCACTGGCCAGGATTTCAATGGCCGGATTGGCGGGATCAACGACATCGGGCTTCTCACCGCACCGGACGGCACCGTTTACGCAATGGCAATCATGGCTGTGCCGAACAACAACTCCGGTGGCAGCGCGCAGAAGCTGATGCGTGACGTCACCAAGGCTCTGATCGCGAACCACCGTTCCAGCCGCTAAAGAGCCTGACATCTGAGGGCGGTTACGCCGAGCACACTTAACCTAAGTGAGCGATGTTATGTGGCTGTTTGCCTATCAAAGGTCCAATGAGAGGGCCCGACTG
>JBJMUK010000129.1:0-11337 GCA_045811225.1 Sphingomicrobium sp.
CTCAAGTTCAGCTCACATATTGTCCGGCAAGCGAGCGCCTCTAGCGCAGCGGGATCGGGCCGTCACCTGCGGGTGGCACCGTCTTGCCCTGCTTAGCTCAAGCGCTAGAAGCGCCCCCTAGGGAGAGAAACACCATGCTTAGTCTGTTCATCGCACTTGCAACCACTGCGGCGCAGGCGGCCACCGCCCCTCAGCAATCGAACGCGACATCCGCAACGACCGGACACAGGCTCAAGGATGTGCCAAACGTCACGCTCAGTTATTATGATGTGCAGGGCAAGGACGGCAAAGCGATCGAAAAGAACCTGAAGGCAGTCCGGACAGACAAGACGACGAAGCAGTTCAGCGCCGTGTCCAGCAACTGGAATGTTGCAGCCACGGTGACCAAGAGCACGACGGACGGCAAATGCACGATCAAGGCCGTGAAGCCGCAGTTCAGCGCAACCGTCACGCTTCCCCGCCTGGCCAACGAAGCTGCCGTCAAGCCGGAGGTGCTGACGCAATGGCGTTCCTACGTCGCTGGGCTCGAAACGTCGATCGCAGACAATTTCTTCTTTGTGTACGAACAGCTGCCGGCCCTGCAGAACTCCGTGACCGGCCTGGAATGCAGCGCGGGAGCGGCCGCCTGGGACAGCGGGATCGGCCGCATCAAGACCGCAGCCATTCAGCGCGGTGAGGCCACGGCCGCTGCCGCGAAAGCTGCGGCAGTTCCGGCCAAGCAGTAACGGGAGGAACGCTGGTCGATCAGAACCGGTCGGGAAGCTCGACCGGTCCGATCAGTTGTTCATGCCGCGCAATTGCAAAACGGTCGGTCATACCGGCGATGAAGTCGCCGATTGTTCGCAAGCGCTCGGGCTCGCTTTCGCAACTCCGCCATGCTTCCGGAAGCAGCCGGCCATCTTCACGATAGGCGTGAGCCAGGTTCGCCACGATCCGTTGCGCCTCGCTCCTAACCCTGAGCAGCTCGGGTGCATTGTATAGCCGGTCGTAGAGGAAGCGTTTCAATCCTCTCTCCTCGACCGCCAGTCCTTGCGAGAAGCCCACGAGGGAGCGGCCGGCGGCGCGAACGTCCTCCACGCTGGCGACCTGCGCTTCCACGACGCGGCGCCGCGTTTCATCGAGCACATCGCCGACCATGGTGCCGATCTGGTCCCGGACAAGCGCCCTTTCGTGACGGTCGTCGCTTATACCGGGGTGGCGGCCGGCGATCGCCGCCCAGTGCCCCTGCACGAAAGGAAGTTCGAGGAGCTCGCTCCGGTCCAGGATTCCAGCCCGTAGACCATCGTCGATGTCGTGATTGTCATAGGCGATATCGTCGGCAATCGCCGCGACTTGCGCTTCCAGGCCGGGCCAGCTGTCGAGTTCCAGGTCGAAGCCAGCATCCGCCTCTCGCATTGCCCAACCGGGTTCGGAGACCGGCCCGTTGTGCTTGGCAAGACCTTCCAGCGCCTCCCAACTGAGATTCAGGCCGTCGAAGTCGGGATATGGCGTCTCAAGCCGGCTGACTAAGCGAATGCTGTGCGCATTGTGGTCGAAGCCGCCGGCATCGGCGAGCGCCTCCGTCAGCGCATCCTCACCAGCATGGCCAAACGGCGGATGCCCTAGGTCGTGGGCAAGGCAAAGGGCCTCGGTCAGGTCCTCGTTCAAGCCGAGCGCCCGCGCGATGGTTCGGCCGATCTGCGCAACCTCAATGCTGTGAGTCAGCCTTACGCGGAAGTGATCTCCGTCCGGAGCAACGAATACCTGTGTCTTGTGCCGGAGCCGACGGAAGGCGACGGAGTGGATGATCCGATCACGGTCGCGCTGGAAAACATCGCGCGGTCCGCGGGGCCCGAGGTCATGCTCCGGATGGGCCCGGCCACGCGATTGGGATGGCTGCGTGGCAAGGCCGGGGGGGAGCTTCATTCGTTCGTCAATTTCCTGATCGGCTGACCGGCGGGGCTGACCCACCTAAACGCGCCAACGCGCATGGATTCAAGTTCTTCGGCGAATGTATCCGCGTCCTCCGAGCTGCGGAACGGACCCACCAGCAGCCGAACCTTGCCCGGCTCCTCGGCAATATAGCCGCTAATCCCCTTGAGAAGCTCATCACTGCGAGAGCGGATTCGGCGCATTTCGCCCGGGAGCGAGTCAGCATTGGGGCCGCTTGCAAGCTGCACCCAGAAGCGCTTGTGCGCGGTGGCGCTGGTCGACGCAGCCGGTGCCTGCCGTGGCGGGTTCGGCGTCGCCGCAATTGGAGGCGCGGACACGACGTTGCTGGTGACGGGTGCAGGAGGACCATGCTGCACGGCCGGCGGGCGCAGCAGGTTGTCGATCTCCGCCAGACGCTCACCTCCCAGCGGAGCCTGGGCCGGCGGCGTCACGGTCACTGAAGCCATTGGCCCGACTGCTGGCTGACCACTGCCGGGGAAGATGCCGAGATTCACCGCAGCGACTTTTTGGGCGGAATTGAGTGTCGCCAGTCGTGCGATGAACGGCCCCATTTGGGACCACGCCCCGGGCATTGCCGCTTCGATCGCGGCGCGAGCACTGTTCTGGTCACCGGTGAGGGCCAGCACGAGGGCGCGCGCACGAATGGCCGCTGGATCCCGGGTCATCAGAAGCGGCGACAGAGTTGTAAGTGCTCCAGTCTTGTCGCCGGTGACAGCAAGGCTCAGCGAAAGGCGCCGGCGCGCGTCACTGGCCTGGCTGCCTGCAAGCGCGGCGCGGTAGTCGGCCTGGGCCTCGGCGTGCCGTCCCAGAAGATCGTAGGCCAGGCCCCGATCGGCTCCCATCATGACCTGTGCAGCGCCAAGCTGCTGGGCGCGTGCGAAATAGATGAGTGCCCCGTCACCATCGCCGTCCAGCACCGTTGCGGCGCCCATGCCTACCTGCGGCAATGGGCTGGTTGGCCAAACCTCGTCAGCGCGGCCGAAAAAGCCGGCCGCTGCCTGGGCGTCGCCGAGATCCAATGCAGCACGCCCCGCACCCATCAGCGCCTGAAAGTCGCGGGGGGAGTTGGCCAGCACGCGGAGATACCGCCCCATTGCATCGGAGGCGTTTTCCGGTTGCGCGACCGCAGCCATCGGAACCTGGGCGCGCGCCAATGATCCGCTCAGTGCTGAGGGAACGAGGGATGTCAGTAGAATCGCCGCTCGCCGTGGGCGGCTGATGGATTCGCGTACCATGGATTGCAGCATGGCAGACCCGAGCTTGCCCTGCCCTTTACAATCGTTGCGAAGGCGACAGGGCGTGCTGCCCCGTCGACGAGACGGAGCAGCTATGGTCTGAACTACTGGTTGTTCTGACGGTTCAGAAAACGCGGAATGTCGAGCGGCTCACGACGGAAGTTGGGCGTAGCCTCATCTTCGTCGACCTTCGCCTGGGCAGCGCCCCGGGCGATGTTTGACATGCGCTCGAACAAGGTGCCCGTTTCGCGTGCTGGGGCGGAGGCCGCAGGAGCATCGTTGCCGGCCAGATCCTCGTCTTCCGGCGGGGCGATCGGCGCCGACGTAACTGGGCTTGTCAGGATATCATCGCTGTCGAGCAGCAATTCCTCGCTATCTTCATCGACGCCAAGTTCGAGCAGGTCGTCTTCATCCGTCGTATCCGCAACGGGCTCTGGTGCCGGCGGAGCCTTGGGGACTGGAGCGCCAGTGGCGCGGCCTGCCGGGAAGGTGAAGACCTTGCCTGCGCTGCTGCTACCGCTCTGCGGCTGCGTGCCAGCTTCGGCTTCGATGCCCGTCGCAACGACGCTGACGCGAATCCTGCCGTCGAGATCGTTGTTGAATGCCGAACCCCAGATGATGTTCGCATCCGGATCCACCAGTTCCTTGATGTGGCTGGCGGCTTCGTCGACTTCCATCAGGCGCATGTCTTCGCCGCCGGTGATCGAGATGATGACGCCCTTGGCGCCCTTCATGCTGACACCGTCCAGCAGCGGGTTCGAAATCGCCTTTTCGGCGGCTTCGATCGCGCGATTGTCGCCGGACGCCTCACCCGTGCCCATCATCGCCTTGCCCATCTCGCCCATAACCGAACGGACGTCGGCGAAGTCGAGGTTGATCAGGCCGGGCATGACCATCAGGTCGGTGATTCCGCGAACGCCCTGCTGCAGGACCTCGTCGGCCATTTCGAACGCTTCCTTGAAGGTCGTGTCCGAATTGGCAAGCCGGAACAGGTTCTGGTTCGGGATGACGATCAGCGTGTCGACATGCTGCTGCAGTTCCGCGATGCCGGAATCGGCAGAGCGGGTGCGGCGCGATCCTTCGAACGCGAATGGCTTGGTTACGACACCGACCGTGAGGATGCCTTTGTCGCGAGCCGTCTTGGCAATCACCGGAGCGGCGCCGGTTCCGGTTCCGCCGCCCATGCCAGCGGCGATGAAGCACATGTGCGCACCTTCGAGAGCGCGTTCGATTTCCTCGATCGTCTCCTCGGCAGCGGCGCGCCCTATTTCCGGACGTGATCCTGCACCGAGGCCCTGTGTGATCTTGAGGCCAAGCTGGATGCGGCGGTCGGCGGCCGAGGCGTTGAGCGCCTGAGCATCGGTGTTGGCCACGATAAAGTCGACGCCCTGCACGTCCGACCGGATCATGTTCGCGATCGCGTTGCCGCCGGCGCCACCCACGCCGATGACACTGATGCGCGGGCGAAGTTCGTCAACTTCTGGACGGATGAAGTCGATGCTCATGCCAATATCCCCCTCAAGCAACGCTTTGAGCTGTCTAAAGGAATCAATGAATCATCCGAGTCGCGAAGCCAAGCGAAAAAGTTAACGCGGAGCAAATTTCTGCGGATCGAGTGACGATTGGGACTCACTACTCGAGACAACCCAAATTGAACGTCGCTTTGTCGGCGCGGGTCCCGGCTTAAAAACCGCCCTTCATGGCAGCCATGAGCCGACCCATCAGGCCTTTCCCCGGCTTGCGATCGGCGCTGGACGGAATGCCGATGTCGCGGATGTCTTCGCTGCCGGAGCCCGCGAGCAAGGCCAGTCCCACCAGTGTAGAGAATGCCGGACCACTGTGGGCGTCCGGCAATCCGACAAGCGTCTTGGGACGGCCGATCCGCACCGCGCGGCCAAGCACGCCCTGCATGTAATCGGCGATGTTCTTCAGCTCGGCGCCGCCGCCGGTCAGAACCACCTGGCGACCGACCGGACCTGTGAATCCGAGCGCCTTCAGCGCTGCTTCCACCTCGTTGGTCAGTTCTTCGACACGCTGGCGGATGACCATCATCAGCTGAGCCCGCGTAATGCGGGTCGGCTCCGCACCCGGCTCGGTCCCCATCTGCGTCGCTTCGATCATCTCATGATTGTCGCGCGGACTCGTCATTGCGGAGCCGTAGAAACATTTCAGCCGCTCCGCGTCGCGCCGCTGAACTCCGAAGGCGCAGGCAATGTCGTCCGTAATGTCGCGGGCGCCCAGGGGGACCGAGCGAAGCCCCACGAGCATCCCGCCGAAGTGGACGGAGACATTGGTGATCTCCGCCCCCAGTTCCACCAAGGCGACACCAAGCTCCCGCTCCTCGTCGCTAAGACAGGCGAGCGCAGCGGCGACGGGTGATGCGACGATTGCCTTCACCCCCAAGTGAGCGGAGCGGATGACGAAATCGATATTCCGAAGCGGCGCCGGGTCGGCGGCGATCACATGAATGTCCACGCCAAGCCGGTGCGCGAACAGTCCGATCGGCTGCTGGACCCCCTGCGCACGATCAATGGTGTAAAGCGCCGGGTGAGCGTGAAGCACGACCTGGCCATTGCCGTCGATCGCCTTGCGACCAGCGCTCAGCAGCTCGTCTATGTCGGCCTGCTCAATCTGGTGACCGCCGAGTTCGACTTCGACATTGGCAACATCGCTGACGAGGCCGCCGGCGCCGAAGCTGGCCCACACTTCGTCGACGGTGACGGTCGACATGCGTTCCGCAAGCTCAACGGCTTCCCGTACTGCCAGCTCGCTTGCGGCGAGGTCGGTGATGAAACCGCGCTTTACGCCCCGGCTCTCGCGCTGGCCGGTGCCGAGCACGCGCAAGCGCCCCTCGCCGTCAGGAGTGACGATTAGGGCACTAACCTTCGATGAGCCGATATCGAGCGCGGCGATCAGTGTCTGTTCGGAAGGCTGAGCCATGCCGCTAGCCGTCCTGCGCCGGCGCCGCGTCCGCGGCGGCCTTGGGCGCGTTCGGAAGGCGGACGGTCATCTTGCCCGGCAACCGCAGATCGAACCGGAGCAAGCCGCGGCCGAGCAGTCCAGCCGACTTGTCCATCGCAGCGAACTTCTGGATCGCCGTGCGAGCGGCAGTCTCGCCTTCGGGAAGCGCGACGGTTTCGCCCGACTGGAAATTCAGGTCCCAACGGCGCCCGCCGACCCAGGTTGCCGACGCAAGTTGCGGCGTCAGCGTAGGAACGCTCTTCATCAAGCGGCTGAGTTGCTGCGACTGCGCGTTGGCGCCGGATCCAATCAGCAGCGGAAGGTCCGGCATCTGGTCGATCCTGACATTCTCAAGCACCACGCCTTCGCCGTCGATGAGCGCCAGTCGCTGCTTGTCCTGCCACAAGGCTGCGGGCTTCCGTTCCACGATATCGATGACAAGCGTGTCCGGCAGGCGGCGCGAGACGCGTGCGTCCTTCACCCAGCCGTACTGGAGAAGCCGGTTGCGGATGGAAGAAACATTGACGAGCAGCTGCGCAGGCTTCGCGCTTCCGCCCTGCTCCGACGCGCGATGCAGCTCTTCCCCGATCACTTGGTCCAGCAGCCCGCGCTTCATGTGGCTGATGCCGACGATCTCATAACCGTTCACTGCGAAACCCGCCCGGCCCATGGCGGCCCCGGCCGAGGTCATGGCCTTTGAAGGTACATCGAGTGCGATCAGTGCAACCGCGCCAATCGCGATGATGAACAGCAGGAATGCAAATCCGGCGAGCTTGTTCGCCCGCGCCTGATCGACCGGCAGCTTTTTCGCGATGCGCTTCGGCACCTGCACTTGAGGCGCCCTGCGGGTCTTCGCTCGGGGCGCTCCGCCACGCCGGACGTGGGCTGCACTCATCCCGATGCCTTGCCTTTCAGCGCCTGCGCAATCAGCCGCTCGACGAGTTCACCGTAGGATATTCCGCGATATTTTGCCTGCTCGGGCACGAGGCTGAGCGGAGTCATGCCCGGTTGCGTGTTGACCTCGAGCAGATAGACGCCCGCTTCCCCCTGTTCATCGTCCCAGCGGAAGTCGGAACGGGAGGCACCCCGGCAGCCAAGCAACCGGTGCGACTTCAGCGCCATGCGCATCATCGATGCGGCAACGTCGTCCGGCACTTCCGCGGGACAGACGTGGGTGGTCATGCCGTCGGTGTACTTGGCGTCGTAATCGTAGAAGCCGGCCTTCGGCTTCAGCTCGGTCACGGCAAGCGCTTCATCGCCAAGTACGGCGACGGTCAGTTCACGGCCGCGGATGAAGGGCTCGGCAAGCAGCTGACCGAAATGCTGCCACGGGCCTTCAACGTCGCGTCCGATCGGGTTGCCATAATTGCCCTCGTCGGTAACGATTGCGACGCCGACCGAGGACCCTTCGTTGACGGGCTTCACGACATAAGGACGCGCGATCGGATCCTCCGCGTGGAGGCTCTCGCTAGACACGACCTTCCCGGCCGGCATTCGAACGCCACCGGGGACCAGCACCGCCTTGGTCAGCTCCTTGTCGATTGCGATGGCCGAAGTGGTCACGCCGCTATGGGTGTAAGGAAGGCCCATCAGCTCCAGCAGACCCTGGACCGTGCCATCCTCGCCGGGCGTTCCATGCAGCGCATTGAACACCACGTCGGGCTTCAGCTCGGCAAGGCGGGCGGCGACATCGCGCCCCATGTCCAGCTCCGTCACGTTTCGCCAGCCGCGCTCCCGAAGCGCGAACGCCACGCCGCGACCGCTGGTCATCGAGACTTCCCGCTCGCTGGACCAGCCGCCCATCAGCACGACAACATGCAATTCCTTGTTCATTCCGTGCCGATCCGCTGGATTTCCCAGTCAAGGGTGATGCCGCTGTGCGCCTTCACCCGGCGGCGGACTTCCTCGCCCAGCGCCTCGATGTCGGCGCTGGTCGCGCTACCGAGATTGAGCAGGAAGTTGCAATGCTTTTCCGAGACTTGGGCGTCGCCAATCGTCAGCCCGCGGCAGCCGGCAGCGTCGATGACCTGCCACGCTTTCTGGGGCAGCGGGTTTTTGAAGGTCGATCCGCCAGTGCGGCTACGCAGCGGCTGCGATTCTTCGCGCGCCTGGGCAATGCGGTCCATCTCCGCGCCAATCTCGGCGGGATCGCCCGGAACGCCACGAAACACGGCTTCGATCACGACCGCGCCTTCCGGCAGGTCGCTGTGCCGGTAGGTGTAACCGAACCGTTCCAGCGGCCATTCCTCGACCGTACCATCGCGCAGTGCGATCTTAGCCGACAGCAATATGTCCTGAACCTCACGGCCATAGGCGCCGCCATTCATCCGCACAAAGCCGCCGACCGTCCCGGGAATGCCGCGCAGGAACTCCAGGCCGGCAATTCCCGCGTCACGCGCGGTCGAGGATACGAGAATCCCGCTTGCCCCCCCGCCGCAGCGGAGCGTGGTTTCGTCCAAGCGCTCGATCTTCGCGAATGGCTTGCCCAGCCGCACCGTTACGCCGGGCACGCCGCCATCGCGAACGATCATGTTGGATCCGAGGCCAAGCGCCATGACCGGCGCATCGGCCCCAAGCTGCCGCAAGAAGCCAATGAGATCGTCAACGTCCGCGGGCTCGAACAGCCATTCGGCGCTTCCGCCACTCTTGAACCAGACCAGCGGCGCGAGCGGAGCATTGGCGGTCAGCCTGCCGCGGACCGGAACATCGGGCCGCGCACGAGCGGAATTGACTGAGCCCGCGCTCATTTGGACGCCCTCGCCTTGGCAATGCCGTCGGCAAGCCCTGCGGCCCACTTCGTGATGTCGCCTGCGCCCATGCAGATGACCATGTCGCCCGCTGCCGCAACGTCGCGAAGGCTCGAAGCTAGATCGCCCGCGTCCGCAATCGTCTTGACCATCCGGTGCCCGCGGGAGCGCATTCCTTCGGCCAGCGCTGCGGCATCGACGCCATCGATGGGCTCTTCGCCGGCGGGATAGACAGGCGCGACATAGACGATGTCGGCGTCGTTGAACGCGTTCTGGAAGTCTTCCATGAGCGATTGCAAACGGCTGTAACGATGCGGCTGGATCACCGCGATCACCCGCTCCTGCGCTGCCTCGCGGGCGGCCGAAAGAACCGCGCGGATCTCGACCGGGTGGTGAGCATAATCGTCGATGACCGTCGCGCCGTCGATCTCGCCGACGCGGGTGAACCGGCGCTTCACACCCTCGAACCGCTCGAATCCGCGGACGATCGCATCGTCGCTCATTCCAAGCTCGAGCGCCACGGCAATCGCCGCAAGCGCGTTCTGAACATTGTGGCGGCCGGGCATGGGCACATGAATGCCCTCGATCGTTCGCCGGGACCCGTCACGCTCAAGCACCACCGCGTCGAAGCGGCTGCCACCGGCAACCGGCGTCACGTTGTCAGCGCGGAGGTCGGCCAGGGTGGAAAAGCCGTAGGTCACCACGCGGCGATCACGGATCCGCGAAAGGATATTCTGGACCTCGGGATGGTCGACGCACACCAGGGCGAGCCCATAGAAAGGCACGTTCTTGATGAATTCGACGAAGGCATCCTTCACTTTCTCGAAGCTGCCGTAATGCTCGAGATGTTCCGGATCGATGTTGGTCACCACTGCAATGGTGCCGTCCAGGCGCAGGAAACTGCCGTCGCTCTCGTCGGCCTCGATGACCCACCAGTCGCTTTTGCCCAACCGGGCGTTGGATCCGTACCGGTTGATGATGCCGCCGTTTATGACCGTCGGGTCAACGCCGCCTGCGTCCAGCATAGCCGCAATCATCGACGTCGTCGTAGTCTTGCCGTGTGTCCCGGCGACCGCGATCGTCTTCTG
Source organism: Sphingomicrobium sp. (assembly GCA_045811225.1). Lineage (GTDB taxonomy): Bacteria > Pseudomonadota > Alphaproteobacteria > Sphingomonadales > Sphingomonadaceae > Sphingomicrobium. The sequence goes on from JBJMUK010000129.1 coordinate 9,964, forward strand.
CATCCGCATCAACTCGGCCAGCATCTCGGCGCGACGCACGCGCGGCAGCCGGCGCTCGGCCGCGGCCGCGATCTCGGGATTGCCTTCCTTGATCGCGGAGGAGCAGACGACCACGGCCGCATCGTCCAGGTTTTCGGCTTGGTGGCCGATCATCACCTTGATGCCGGCCTTGCGTAGCCCTTCGACGACATAGCCTTCCGCCACGTCGGACCCCTGCACCTTGTAGCCAAGCTGATGCATCACCTCGGCGATACCGGACATGCCGATGCCGCCGATCCCGACAAAGTGGATCGTCCCGATGTCCGTACCAAGCGCCTTCACGCCGGAACGCCCTGAGTAGCGAACCCCTTGCTGCGCAAAGGCACGGAGGCAGGACCGACCTCGATCGGCGCCAGGCCCTGTCCGATCCGCTCGACCAGGTCTGCGAGGTCGCGGGCAGCGTGCGGGCGTCCAACCGACAAAGCGCGGGAGGCCGCATTGGCAAGCGCCTGCGGGTCCACCGCCAGGGCTTCGATCTGACGCGCAAGCACGTCCGGTTTGAAGTCAGGCTGGGCAATGGTCCGGGCGCCGCCCGCCTCTGTCATCTCGCGGGCATTGGCCGTCTGATGATCGTCGGTGGCTGCACCAAACGGAATGAGGATCGCCGGGCGCCCCGCCGCGGTCAGTTCGGCGATGGTAGAAGCTCCCGCGCGACCGATAACGAGGTGCGCATCGGCAAGCCGCGCGGGCATATCCTCGATGTAGGTGGTCAATTCCGCTGGAATACCGAGCTCGGCATAGCGCGCGCGGATGCGGGCGATGTCGTCGGGGCGGCACTGCTGAACCACCTGCAGGCGCCGCCGCAGTGAAGGCTCCAGCATGCCGAGGCCTTCCGGGACCACGCGCCCAAGAATGGTCGCACCCTGACTGCCGCCAGTAACGAGCAGCTTCAGCGGCGCATAATCGTCGTAGGCCGGGAACGGGATCTCGCCCAGCTTGGCCACCGCTTCACGCACTGGGTTGCCGACGAGCACTGTCTTGCGGTCGTGGCCGCGCTTGAGCCGCTTCACCTCGTCATAGGCCGTCGCGACTGCTGCGGCCTCGCCGGCTAGCAGGCGATTCACTCGGCCGAGCACCGCATTCTGCTCGTGCAGCACAGTGGGGATGCCGAGCGCGCTCGCGGCGATCAGGGACGGAAAGGCGGGATAACCTCCGAAACCGACGACCGCATCGGGCCCGTGCGCGCGATAAAGCGACTTGGCCTCCTTGCGTCCGGCAAGGACCGAGCGCGCGGCCTTGAGCCAGCCGATCGGGCCGCCGCCCAGCCGCCCCGCCGGAAGGATGTGCACAGGGACGTCTTCGAACAAGCCGGGGAAACGCGCGCCGCGATCGTCG
>JBJMUK010000130.1:0-5402 GCA_045811225.1 Sphingomicrobium sp.
AGGCGGTAGGGGTCGTCGCGAATGGCTTCTCGTTCAGCAGCGCGAACACACAACCGTGGAAGAAGTTCGTGATAACCGCGGAAGCTCCGGCCATTGCCTTGGCGAACTCATGCGGTCCCGAACTGAGCCTCTGAACGTCGGCCCAATCATTGCGATATCCGATGCTGATCAACTGCTGACCCTTGCGCTCGGCCCAGCGACGGACGGCGGCCGCGAATGCGTCCGGAAAGCCGTGCCCGTAAACCAGGGCGTAGGGGCGGGCGCTCTTGTCCGCGTCGAGGCGAGCGGGACCCGGAAACTGGAGGCAGGGATCGAGAACCAAGTGCGGGTCCCGTCCCAGCGCGCCCTCGATCAGCTTGCGGCTATTGTCGTCTCGGACGGAGATCGCTCCGAAGCTTTCCAGATGGCTGGCCCACCAAGGGTGAAGCCCGTCGGAGACATCATGATTTCCGAAGCTTGCGGCATAGGATACCAGCCGGTCCGTCCTCAGGCCGGCACCGTAGAAGATCGGTTTCTGTCCATACCAGGGATGCCGCAGGTTCCACACCTCGTCGGATCCAACCACGATCGCTTCGAAGCCTTCGAGGGCTTCCGGTTCGTGGAGCGGAAAGCTGTCGGACAGGGGCAATTCCGCGAAAGCATCCAGGAATGCGCGCACCTTGGTCCCATAGTCGCGGATGTCGGTGCGGCTCGACCGCTCGGGAAGCCGGGGCTGGAAAGCGCACCGCAACTCGGCACGAGTGACCGTGTCGCAGCTATGATCGAGGAGGACCGCGTCGTCGCCACGCGCGCGCAGGCCTTCGACCAGGCATCGGGCCTGCCAGTACGACCCGTAGTTGATACATTTGTGGAAGGTCAGGATGCCAATTTTGCGGGGCGAGTTCATGGGACGACAATGGCCGTCCCCCCGAGCAGTTCCGCGCGGAGTGGCTGTTAGATCAGAACCGAGCTGAAGCGCGTTGAGGCTTAGGGGTTCTCAACCTTGGCACTGATGTTCGTCCACATGCCGCCGGCGCCACCGCCGAGAACACGCAGACCGCCCATCATCGCAATCACGATGAGAGCACAGATCAACCCATATTCGATCGCAGTCGCGCCTCTTCGGTCGGCAAACAGCCTGCGCATCATCGTCCGGATAGCGTCCAAGCCACCCTCCTCTGGTCCACGTCCACGATGCTCGCTTAGCAGGGCTGAGGTTAACAACTGTTCTAGCGGAATTGATTAACGACGCTTCAGTCGTGTTTAACCAATGGCCCCGTTGAGCCTGCGGTCCAGCCGGCGAAGTGCAAGATTTCAAAGGATTCCTTCACTCGTCCGTCGACGCTGGAGCGGGCGAAACTCTCCACCGCGGCAGAATAAGCGGATCTGGATAACGGTACCTTGGAGCGCTGCGATAAAATGTTGGTCGCTCCCATGGCCCGCAGATCGGCAACCAGCCCGCACAGGTGCGCATAGGAAACCTGAACCCGGTCGACATCCACCACCGGCATTTCGAAACCGGCCGTTGAAAGAAGGCCGGCGAGGGCGGCGGGTTCGATCCTCGGATGTACGTGCGGCGCGGCCGCACGCCGGACTTCGTCCGCGGCCCGCATTGCCGATCGAAGCTGGGGCAGAGTCTCTCCTCCCGACATTGCGCCGAGCAGCAGTCCCTCCTCCCTGAGCAGGAAGCGCATCGCCAACAGCGCATTTGGGAGTGCGTTGACCGTGTCCAATGTCCCGACGGCGATACAAAGGTCATGCGTGGCAGGGTCCGGCGTCCACGAATCCTCTATGACCTGCGAACCGCCTGCCGCCTCGGCGAATAGGACGCCCGGATCGACGACCTCGACTGCTGGAACAAACTTCCGCAATCGGTCAGGCCAGCTTGGGTCGGGGCATCCCACGATCAGTGCCGAGGCAAAGTCGCGCTGAATCAAGGACAGCCGGTCGAGGCAATCCTCAAAGGCTCGCTCGTGCAGGAACGGGTCGGATCCCGTGCGTGCGGCCCGGTCCCGCCGCAGCGCCCGGAGCTTCATGTCGAACAGTTCGGCGCTCACGGGCGGCTTGTGCGTCCACTTCGCCTAAGCGACAAGCATCTGATGGCCTTCACGATGAAACTTCGCGCGCTGGGGGGAGCAGTACTCGACTTCGCGCTTCCACCCCGCTGCGCCGGCTGCGGAACCATCGTCGACCAGATGCACAGCTTCTGTCCGGAATGCTGGAAGAAGGTCGAGTTCCTCGGCGAAGCGGGATGCTCGGCGTGCGGACTACCGCTGGAAGCAACCGACGCTGACCTGTGCGCTTCATGTCTGGCGAGACCGCCGCGTATAGACCGCACGCGCGCCGCCGTCGCTTACGACGACATCACTCGAAGCTTGGCGATCCGCCTGAAATATGGCCGCAAGGTCGCATTGGCGCGGACAATGGCCCGTTTCATGGCTCCGCTGCTTCCGACACCGAGTGCCGACAAGCTTATCGTTCCAGTCCCGCTGCACCGCGGCCGCACTTGGTGGCGGGGGTTCAACCAGGCCGCGATCATCTCCCGCGAACTTGCTCGCCGGTCAGGGATCGGGGACACGCCGTTCGCCCTCCGGCGAGTGCGGCGGACACCTTCGCTCCGCGGTCTCAGCGCTGCTCAACGCCGCCGAGCAGTTGCTGGCGCGTTTGCTGCCGATCCATCGGTCGTAGAAGGGAAGACCATCATCCTGATCGACGATGTTCTGACGACCGGAAGCACCGCGGACGGCTGCGCCCGAGCGCTCAAAAAGGCCGGGGCGGCCCGCGTGGAGCTGATCAGTTGGGCAAGGGTGATGCGTCCACACCAGTTCATGCGTTAGGAGCCGTGACGAATCGAAAGGGATGTGAGCGTTGGCCGAAGTCGAAATCTACACCAAGATGACCTGCCCATATTGCGTGCGCGCCAAGCGGCTGCTCGAATCCAAGCGGGTCAAATACAAGGAGACCGCGATCGATTTCGGCGGCGAGCCGCGGCAAGAGATGCTTGCGCGCTCCAATGGCCGGACGACCGTTCCGCAGATCTTCATCGGCGGGAAGCATGTCGGTGGCTGCGACGACCTGATGTCCCTCGAATATGACGGCCAGCTCGACGCCTTGCTGGCCGGCTGACCATGCCGCGCATAGCCCTCTACCAATCCTGCACCGGTATTGATCCGGCGGCCAACGCGGCGAACCTTGTTGCTGCGATCGGGGCTGCTGCGGCGGGTGGGGCCACGATGCTTTTCACGCCAGAGATGTCCGGTCTCCTCGATCGAGACTCCGCACGTGGGCGCCCCAAGGTGCGCCCGGAGGATGAGGATGAAGTGCTCGCGGCCTGTCGTCAGGCCGCTCGGCAGGCGAAAATGTGGGTGCACCTGGGTTCGCTAGCGGTGCTCGCCGACGGGGAGAAGCTGGCGAACCGGTCCTTCGTGATCGATGCGGAGGGCCAAATCCGTGGCCGGTATGACAAGATGCATCTGTTCGACGTCGATCTGCCGACGGGCGAGAGTTGGCGCGAGTCCGCGACGTACCGGCCGGGCGAGGGGCCGGTGATGGTTCGTGACACGCCGGTTGGGAACCTCGGCCTGACGATTTGCTACGACCTTCGCTTCCCTGCGCTTTTCGCGGCGCTTGCGGAGGCAGGCGCCGACTGCATTTCCGTGCCCGCCGCCTTCACTGTCCCAACCGGCCGCGCTCATTGGGAGGTGCTGCTGCGCGCCCGTGCCATTGAGGCTGGCCTGTTCGTGGTCGCCGCGGCGCAGGCGGGGCATCATGGAGATGGCCGCATCACCTACGGCCACTCACTGGTCGCCGATCCCTGGGGTGAGTTGAAGCTGCAGATGCAGGAAGAGGTTGGGCTCGGATTCGCCGAGGTTGACCTGGGCAGGCTGGGGGATATCCGCGGCCGCTTGCCCGCATTAGCGCACCGCCGCCAGGTCGGGGAAGTCGAAGTCCGGTGATCGTCTTCGATCTTCAGTGCCGCACTGGTGGTGAGCGGTTCGAGGCATGGTTCCGGTCGAACGCGGACTATGAAGCACAACTCGCCAGTGGATTGGTCGAGTGCCCTTACTGCGCTTCTCAGGAGATCGAGAAGGCGCCGATGGCACCGATGGTCCCCCGACGCACCGATGCGACCGGCCCGCTCCAAGAACTTGCTGCAATGCAGGCCAGATTGCTCGAGAATTCACATTGGGTCGGAGACCGCTTCGCCGACACTGCGCGTGCCATGCACAGCGGCGACCTGGAGGCGAAGCAGGTTCATGGCCAGGCGACGCCGGAGGAGGCGAAGTCGCTGGCGGAAGAGGGCGTTCCGATCGCCCCGCTGCCGCTGCCGGTCCTGCCCCCTCGGGAAGTGAATTGATAATCTTGCCGCGCGTCCGTATTCGAGCGGCTTGGAACGGCCCCGTAGCTCAGCAGGATAGAGCATCAGATTCCTAATCTGAGGGCCACTGGTTCGAATCCAGTCGGGGTCACCATCAACAGGAGTGCGGCGCGGGTATGAGCCAATCGGACGAGCCAATCGACGGTGATCTGGTCGCCGCCACGCCAAAGGTCGCCGTGCCCGACGAAGTGGCAGAGGCCGTTCGCACGATCATTCGTTGGGCCGGCGACGATCCGGAGCGCGAAGGCCTGCTCGACACGCCCAAGCGCGTTGCCCGGGCCTGGCGAGAGTATGCCAAGGGCTATGGTGAAGATCCTTCACTGCACCTCACCCGCACGTTCGATGAAGTGGGCGGCTATGACGAAATCGTACTTCTGAAGGACATACCGTTCCAGTCGCACTGCGAGCATCACATGGCGCCGATCATCGGCAAGGCGGCGATTGCTTACCTGCCGCGTCACCGCGTGGTCGGAATCAGCAAGCTCGCGCGCGTTCTTCACGGTTTTGCCCGGCGTCTTCAGGTCCAGGAACGGCTGACCGCGCAGGTCGCGGACTGCATCTGGCAGCACCTGGAGCCGAAGGGTGTCGCAGTGGTGATCGAGGCGAGCCATGCCTGCATGACGGCGCGCGGGGTGAATACGCCCGGCGTGATGATGACGACCAGCCGGATGATGGGGACCTTCCGGGAAGACGAGCGGAGCCGCCGCGAAGTCCTCGCCCTTATGGGATATTAATCCTCCTCCCTACGGGTTCGATCCGCCTTGCTCTGAAGGAGCCATGGCATTAAGCGCTTCAGCGTGACGGCCGCTCCGCGAGGGGCGGCCCTATTTATTTGTATTTTCGGAGAATGACCGTGGCCCAGCCCTTGATGCCTCATGCCACCGCCGCCTGGCTGGTCGAGAACACCGCTCTGACGTTCGAGCAGATTGCGGAGTTCTGCGGCCTTCACATCCTTGAGGTCCAAGCGATTGCCGACGATACGGCCGCGACCAAGCTGACGGGCCGGGATCCGATCCGCGCCAACGAACTGACTCATGAGGAAATC
>JBJMUK010000131.1:0-4144 GCA_045811225.1 Sphingomicrobium sp.
TTCTTCCCCCTCTCGTCATCCCGGACTTGATCCGGGATCCATTCGACGATTGGGGCAATCAACCAGCGGAGATCCGAGTCCCGGCCTTCGCCGGGACGACCTCCTTGCGGAGGCCACTTATTTCGGGCGCTTGGCGCCGTACTTCGAGCGCGACTGCCGGCGGTCCTTCACACCCTGTGTGTCGAGAACGCCGCGAAGCACGTGATAGCGAACGCCCGGAAGGTCGCGCACACGGCCGCCACGGATAAGCACGACGCTGTGCTCCTGGAGGTTGTGGCCTTCGCCGGGAATGTAGCTGATCACTTCGCGCTGGTTGGTCAGGCGGACCTTTGCCACCTTGCGCAGCGCCGAGTTCGGCTTCTTCGGAGTCGTCGTGTAGACGCGGGTGCAGACACCGCGCTTCTGCGGGTTCTGGTCCATCGCAGGGACCTTGGACTTGGCCTTCTGCGGTTCGCGACCCTTGCGGATCAGCTGGTTGATCGTCGGCATGAAGCCTTCACCTTTCTGTGCCGGAAGACCCGGCGGTTACTTTGCGCCACACCCTTTCGCGAATGCGAAAAGCGCGAAGTCCCGGCAGCCACATGGCCGCCTGGCCTTCGCGTTGTGGAGCAATGTTCAGCTCTTGTCCGTCAGGGAGCGAAGAACGCAGCCTCAGCGGACGAGCGGGCCAATACAGAAGCCCCCGCCTCAGGTCAACGGGGTGTCAGGCCTGCCGACGCCCGAAAACCGGACGCGGCGCAGAGGCGAACGGTGACTCGCTGGGTGCTGCCACAGCGGATTCCGCCTGCTTGCTCGCGAGATAGCGGGCGATCGCAGCGTCGGGGTCGAACCCGCCCATCTCCGTTTCCGAGGATGGGCGCTCCACTGCCGGCGCGGCCGGCCGCACCGCCCCATTGCTCAGGAAGGCGCACAATGCTGAATGCACCCCGGCGATGCCGCCCGCAGGGAGTTCAAGCTGCGAGCCCGCAAGCTTCAGGGTCTTGCTGCTGAACGGTCCGCCAGTGGTGATAAAGGTCAGGAAGTCCTGACGGGAGACCGGGATGATGCCCATATATCGAAGCGTGAGTGACTGAGTTCTGATGTCCCGCAGCTCGTCCCACCGCAAGGTCGTGGAGCGGTACAAGGTGCTGATGGAGACGCCATGTTCGTCCCAGCGCAGCGCGGGCTGCCCGCCAAGAGCGCCGCGGCCGTTGAGGAAGGCCACATAAGCCAATGCACCGGCACCGCCTAAAGCGAAGATGCCGGCCTGACCGAGGGCGGCGACATAGGCCAGAACGGCCGCGCCCGTCGCGCAGATCAATGCCGTGAAACCGAGCTTCGCCAGTCGATAGTGGATAACGGTCATTGGCTACTCCCCTCGTCGGCCGGGGAGATTAGGGAAAGCCGCCTAGCAGACGGTTAACAAGGGTTCGCCCAAACCTACTCGGTCGTATTCCCGTCCCATTCTTCGTTCGGGTGGCGGCGATCCGCTTCAGCCTTGGTCGACTGCGTGATGCCGTCGAGGTGCTCGGGCGGTCCGTAGATCGTATAGAGCCGAAGCGGCGCGTTGCTGGTGTTGCGCACATTGTGACGCGCGCCGGCCGGTACGATCACTGCAAAATCGTCCTGCACCGGGTTCTCGACTCCGTCGATATCGACCACCCCGGCACCTTCCTCAATCCTGAAGAACTGATCGCGGTCCTCATGGACCTCTTCTCCGATTTCGTCGCCCGGCTGCAGGGTCATCAGCACTAGTTGCAGATTCTGGCCCGTGTACAGGACGCGTCGAAAATCCTCGTTCTCCACCGTCTGCCGCTCAATATTGTCACAATAGCCCCGCTTCATCGCAGTCCTCCGGTGTTCCTATTTCTTGGTAGCGTTAAGGCGATCGAAGTGGAACTCGATCATCGGCTGCAACCCGGACGCGAATTTCTTCAGCGATTCCTGGTCGCCCGCTGCCTGATAATTCTGGATCAGCATCAACGTCTTCGCATGCGCCATCCTCTGCTGGTTTAGAAATTCGGCGCCGAACGCGTCGCCCGAAGCGGCCTTTAGATTGTCAAGCATCGCTTGCTTCTCAGCATCGAGCTCGGGCGGCACGGCAATACTCAACGCCCCAGCTGCCGATTTCAGCTTTGCCGACGATTGGGTGTGCTCCCGCTGCAGCATCTGCGCCATCTCACGCACTCCGGGCGAGCTGGACTTTTGAAGGGCAAGCTTGCTGCTCTCGATCTCGTAAGCGTCGCCGCTGGCGATTGCCGCGACGAAGCCCTTCGCGTCGACAGGCAGTGCCGCCGCTTTCGGACCGATTTCCTTAGGCGCCGCGACGTTCGCGGTGTCCGCTTCGGTGTTGCCTTCGTTCGGACGAGTGCAGGAACTGGCCATCACGGCCGCAGCAACAACTATCGAAATACGCATCATAACTTCCTCCGCGGCGGAGCATCGACCCGAAAACCGGTAGCTCAATATCGCGTTCCCTCAGACTCCTTTCAGCGGGTCGTGACCCCAGTTCATAAGCGAATAGCGCCAACGCGAGGTCACCATATTCGCCGGCTCCTGCGCGCTATGCCGGCGAACAAACCCCACTACTTTCCGCATGTGGGCCAGATCACTTTCGTCTAGTTCGTCCCGGGGCGTGCGCAGAATGTGGACGATCAGCCGTCCACTGGCATGGCCGACACTCTCCGCGGCCTTGCCGTCCGCACCTTTCCAGCCGACCGATTGGCTCTCACGGCTGTCGAGCCACTCCTCCAATTCTTCGGCGTCCATGTTGACGGCAGCGTAGAAGTCGTTCGGCAGGTTGATCACAGCGTCCGCTTCGCTCCCTGCTGCGGACGAACGTAGAGGCGCCGCACTTCCGGCCAACGTTCAGCCGCTTGCTCTTCGATCTGCCAGACGATTCGTTCGACGTCGCCGGCCCTGATCGAGTCATCGAAATCGACGCTCATCATCGCAGTGACCTGGTCCGGCGCCGAGTGGACCGTGAGGACGTCGCCTACGCCGACCACGCCCTTTTGCTCTCGCGCCAGTCCGACCAGACCCTTGATCAGTTCCGGATCCGCGGCCTCGCCGATCAGTAACGCCTTGGATTCAACGGCAAGCAGGAAGGCCGTCAATCCGAGGATGATCCCGATCACGACCGAGGCCGCGCCGTCGAAGAACGGGTTGCCGGTCACCTGCGACAGGAACAGTCCGATGGCCGCAGCGATGATTCCGGCCATGGCCGCGCCATTTTCCAGCAGGACGATGAAGGTCGGCGGATCCTTCGACTGACGCACCGCGTCGAACCAGCCAAGGTCGCGCTTGGCCGCCTTGAACTCTTTGAAGGCCGCGAGAGTTGAGCCGCCTTCGAGCAGGAAGGCGATCAGCAGCACCGCATAGGCAATCAGCGGGGAAACCGCTTCTTCCGGATGTGCGATGTGGATGATGCCTTCATACACCGACACACCGGCGCCGAGTGCGAACACCATTACCGCAACTACGAAGCTCCAAAAATAGAGCTCACGGCCGTAACCAAAGGGGTGCAGTGCGTCGGCGGGCTTCTTCGCCTGCCGCCTGCCCCACATCAGCAACAATTGATTGGCCGAGTCGACGACGCTGTGAACGCCTTCGGTGAGCATCGCCGACGATCCGGTGACTGCCGCCGCCGCAAACTTCGACACCGCGATGCCAAGGTTCGCAGCAAAGGCGATCAGCAGGGTGCGGTTGCTCTCGGCGCTCATCTAGGCGCGTGAACGAGCGAGGCTAGATATGGATCACCTTGCCATAGGCGGCGAGCACGCTTTCGTGCATCATTTCGCTGAGCGTCGGATGCGGGAACACCGTCTGCATGAAGTCGGTCTCCACCAGCTCCGCCTGCTTGCCAACGGCATAACCCTGGATCAGTTCGGTGACTTCCGCGCCGATCATGTGGGCGCCGAGCAGCTCGCCGGTCTTGCCGTCGAACACGGTCTTGATGAAGCCTTCGGTTTCGCCGAGCGCGATCGCCTTGCCGTTGCCGATGAACGGGAATTTGCCGACCTTCACCTCATAGCCGGCTTCCTTGGCCTTGGCCTCCGTCAGGCCAACCGACGCGATCTGCGGCCGGCAGTATGTGCAGCCCGGGATGTTCTTCGCATCCATCGCGTGCGGGTGGACGTCCTTGTTGCCAAGTTCCTGAGCGATG
>JBJMUK010000132.1:0-10299 GCA_045811225.1 Sphingomicrobium sp.
GTCCAGGCACAAGGCGATGAGACCGCGGCACTCGCCATTCTCCATGATCAGGTCGAGCGCGAAATATTCGATGAAGAAGTCGGCGTCATACTTCAGGCTCTGCTGGTAGAGCGTGTGAAGCATGGCGTGGCCGGTGCGGTCCGCGGCCGCGCAGGTGCGCTGTGCCGCAGGGCCTTCGCCCATGTTCTGGGTCATGCCACCGAAGGCGCGCTGGTAGATCTTGCCTTCATTAGTGCGGCTGAAGGGCATGCCCGCATGCTCCAGCTCGTACACGGCCGCCGGGGCCTCGCGGACCAGATATTCGATCGCGTCCTGGTCGCCCAGCCAGTCGGAGCCCTTGACCGTATCGTACATGTGCCAGGTCCAGTGGTCCGGACCCATGTTGCCAAGGCTGGCTGCGATACCGCCCTGTGCAGCGACGGTGTGGCTTCGGGTCGGGAAGACCTTGGTGACGCAAGCCGTCTTCAGGCCCTTTTCCGCCGAGCCCATGGTCGCGCGCAGGCCGGCACCGCCGGCGCCGACAACCACGACGTCGTAGATATGGTCGATGATCTTGTACGCGCTCACGCGGCCGCTCCGAAGGCGATCTTCGCCAATGCGAACAAGGCGAACGCTGCTCCGCCAACCGCCGCAAAGAAAAGGGCGGTATTGAGGGCGAAATTGCTCCCCTCATCATGCACGTAATCGTCGACGATCACCTTCATTCCATCCAGCGCGTGGATGAACGAACTGATGACGAACAGAGCCATCGGGACGGCAGCGCTCGGCATTTGAAGCCATTCGACCAAAGTGCTCTGATCAAGATCCGGAAGGATCAGCAACGATGCAAGCAGCCAGCTTCCCAGCAGCAGCAGGGCAAGGCTGGTCACGCGTTCGCGCAACCAGTGCTCGCCGCCCTCGCCCGATGCGCCAAGACCGCGAACGCGGCCGAGCGGAGTTGCGCTTTCACCAAGGCTCATGCGGCCCTCCCGAGAATATAAACCCACACCGCAGCGGTCAGCACGATCGATCCGACAAGCGTCGCGATCGCGAAGCTCTTGTTCGTCTTGAGCTCGAAGCCGGCACCGGTGTCCATCACCAGGTGACGAAGGCCCGAAAGCAGGTGCTGGAAGAACGCCCAAGTCAGGCCGATGAGGACAACCATCCCCGCCCAGTGGCTTCCGGCCTTGGTGAAGGTTTCATAAGCATTGCTGTCGCCGGAAAGCGCAATCAGCCACCAGGTCAGGACCGCGAGGCCGGCAACGGTCAGCGCTCCGCCAGTGACGCGATGCAGGATGGAGACCAGCATATGCGGTCCCCATTTCCAGACGCTTAGATGCGGTGACAAGGGTCGGGCTTTGGTCTCGGCCATCGGGCCTTGTTCCTCTTCGCTGCCGCCGGCGCTCGGGATCGTTCGGGCACGGCCGAGGCCCGCTTAGGGCGGCGGGTCGGGAGAGGCAAGATTTCGGTCAGCCCCTAACCTCGCCTTAACCATTTACGCGCATTCAGTCCCCACGGGTCGCCAGGAAAAACAGGCGGACGGACGGACTTGAGGGGAGCTGGGTGGATGACTGCCGACGCAAATCGGATGAGCGATGACCAGGTGAGCGCGCGCGTCGCGGCTTACGGCGAGGACGGACGCTTCGGCGACGAACTGGCCTGGCTGTGGAGCGAAGCCGGCGAACTGATCCAGACTGCCGCCGAGGGCTCGCTCGGAGCCGTGGCGTCTCAGCATTGCCAGAACATTTTCACGGGTCCGGTAGATTCTAACTGGGTGCGGGCACTCGCCGACGAAGGCAGCCGCCTCAGCCGCAAGCTTCCGCAGTTCTTTGCGTCCCGCGCCACCTTCGCGACGCAGGTGAACGAAGGCTTCTTCGCTCACTTCGCCGGCCGCGAGGACGAAGGCCGCCGCGCGCTCGACACCTTCCAGCGCGCCATGAGCTTCAGCGGTGAGATCATCGCAACGCAGGCAGCCGGTGGCGCTTCGTCCGCCGCAGCCGCGCCAAGCAGCGCGCCAGAACGCGATGGCGACTTTGAACGCCGTGTTGCCGAACTGATCCGTGGCAGCATCGAACAGACCCGCACGCTCAGCGAGCGGACCCACGCCACCGCTGCATCGACGCGCGGCATGCTCGGCAAGACCAGCGAAGTCGCTGCCGCCGCCGAACAATCCGCGATCGCCATGCGTGAAGCCGCACAGACTGCTGCCGGCCTGATCCGCGCAATCGAGGACGCACGTAGCGAAGTGGAAGTCGCCGCAGGCGTTGCCACCCGCGCCGGCGACCAGGCGAGCGAGGCCGTGCAGGTCAGCCAGGCGCTCTCCGCCCACGTAGAAGCCATCGAATCGATCCTCAGCCTGATCCGCGACATCGCCGGGCAGACCAACCTCCTCGCGCTCAACGCGACGATCGAGGCGGCGCGTGCGGGCGACGCAGGCCGCGGGTTCGCGGTCGTCGCGCAGGAAGTTAAGAGCCTCGCTTCGCAAACGGCTCGCGCAACCGACGATATCACCACCAAGATCACGGCCATCCAGCAGGCCACGCGCCAGACGGTCGAAGCCAACAGCTCGATCCAGGGCACGGTTGAAGAGGTTCAGACCTCCGCGGACCGAATCCGCCAGGCGATGGAACTCCAGGCACAGACGGTGACCATGATCACTGCGGCCGTCGACGAGACCGCGCTTGCCGCCGACTCGATGAGCTCGACCATCGCCGCCATCCGCAGCGACACCGAAAATGTCGCCAAGGACATTGACGAGGTCGAACAGGGCTTCGGACGGTTCAGCGAAAACATGGCCGAGTTCCGCTCCCGCGCGGCTTAACCCAACTTCCCCCGCCCGGCCCGTGGGGCTAGGCGGGGGACATGAACATCCTCGTCACTGGCGCAAGCCGCGGCATCGGTGCCGCAACCCTCAATCTCCTCCGGTCCAAGGGTCATCAGGTCGTCGGCCACTCCACGCGGGGCGGCGGCGGCCTGGTTGCTGGTGACCTCTCCGATCCAAGCGCACCTCGCCAGATCTGGGACTCGGCGCTCGACCAGCTTGACGGTCGGATCGACGTGATCGTCAACAATGCCGGCATCTTCGAAGATGTCGCGCACGATGCTTCGGACGACGCCTGGCACGCGGCGTGGGCCCGAACCCTCGCGATCAATCTGCAGGCACCGGCGGACTTCTGCCGGTTGGCGATCAGCCATTTCCAGCAGCGGGGTGGCGGTGGGAGAATCGTCAACGTGGCAAGCCGGGCGGCCTGGCGCGGCGACTCGCCCCAGCATTGGCACTATGCTGCGTCAAAGGGCGCAATGATCTCAATGACCAAGTCGATCGCGCGCGGCTTCGCGGCCGAGAACATCCTCATCTATGCGGTGGCGCCCGGCTTCGTTCGCACGGAGATGACGGAAGAATTTCTGGAGACGGAAGCCGCAAGGCCCGTGCTTGCCGACATTCCGCTCGGCCGCGTCGCTCATTCGGATGAAGTCGCTGAGACGATTCGCTGGCTAGCCACGGATGCACCGGCGGCGGCGACCGGCACGACGATCGACGTGAACGGGGCAAGTTATGTTCGTTAGCCTGGTGTTTGCTGCGGCGCTCGGCCAGCAGGTCGTCATCCCGCTTGGCAAGAATCCGCCGAAGGTCGAGCGGCCAATCGCCCCCATCGAGACCGCGGGCCCCGCCTTCGCCGCAACCTGCAAGGGTTCCGAGGACGATTGGGAGAAGCGGGCGCCACCGGTGCGCATCCACGCGAATGTCTATCTGGTCGGAACCTGTGGCATTTCGTCGATCCTGATTACTGGCACCGACGGCCACATCCTTATCGATGGCGGCACGGAGGCTGGAGCGGAACTGATCGCGGAGAACATCCGGCGCCTCGGCTTCAAGCTGACGGACGTTAAGTATCTGCTGCACAGTCACGAGCATTTTGACCATGTCGGGGGCATTGCCCGACTGCAGCAGCTGACCGGTGCCGAGCTCGTGGCGTCAGCTGATGCAGCCAGGGTGTTCCAGACCGGCGCCGCTGGATCGGGAGATCCGCAGGCGGGGATGCACGGACCCTTCCCGGCTGCGCGCGTCGACCGCGTCATTAAGGATGGCGAGGCGGTCCGCTTGGGCAATTTGTCACTGACGGCGGCTGCCACCCCAGGCCACACGCCCGGGGCCCTGAGCTGGCACTGGGGCAGTTGCGACGGAGGCGTGTGCCGTCAGATCGTCTATGCCGACAGCCTGTCACCGATCAGCCGCGACGATTATCGCTTCAGCGACCATCCGGCATATTTCGCTGCGTTTCGAACCTCGCTTCGGAAAGTTGCAGCGCTCGACTGCGACATATTACTGACGCCGCATCCGTCCGCCAGCAACATGTCGGCCCGGATGGCCGGCAAGGCCGCGCTGACCGACACCGAGGCGTGCCGGAACTATGCCGCCGTTAAGAGCAAAGCCCTGGACGAGCGGCTGGCCACCGAAGCGAAAAAATGAGCTGGCGGGCGACGGTCCGTTGCACCCGGGCGCAGGCGGAGGCGGCGCCGGAGCTGGAGGTCGACTGGCCCGGCGACGTAACGCCGGTGCTGGTCGCGGATGAGCCTGATCCTGCGAAACCTGACGACTGGCTGCTGCATGCCTACTTCGATCATCAACCGGAACCCGAGGCGCTCGCAACGTTGGCGGCGCTTGGCACATCTCAGCCCGACGTTGAGGCCCTGCCCGAAGCCGATTGGGTGACCATGAGCCAGTCCGGGCTGGAGCCAATCCGCGCGGGCCGCTTCTTCGTTCACACGCCCACCTATCGCAGCCATCCACCCGGTACGATCAGGTTCGAGATCGACGCGGGGCTGGCTTTCGGCACCGGCCAGCATGCAACGACCGCAGGCTGTCTCGAAGCACTGGATTTGCTATGTGCGAAAGGTTGCCAGTTCACAAACATTGCGGATGTCGGAACGGGCACCGGATTGCTAGCCTTCGGCGCGCTGGCGCTCTGGCCCGAGGCGAAGTGCATCGCGACCGACATCGACCCGATCAGCATCGACGTGACGCGGGAGAATGCCGCGATCAACGGTGTAAAGCCGGGCCACGGCCAGGGCGAACTACTGTTGGCAGTCGCGGATGGCATGAACTCTCCAATGCTGAGCGCGCGAGCGCCCTTCGACCTTGTCATCGCCAACATTCTGGCCGGACCGCTGATCGAATTGGCACCCGACTTCGTGACCTCCATGGCTTCGGGCAGCACGATATTGTTGGCGGGACTTCTGGATACTCAAGCAGATAAGGTTGTCGAAGCCTATCTCGACCTCGGGCTTTCCCTGACCCGTCGCGGACCGGGTGAATGGCCCACACTGTTGCTCGCCAAAGCCTGAAAAGCGCGGTTTCCTCGGCAACTTGGAACTTGCCGGCATAGGGATCAATGCGCCGTGCATCGGGTACTTCACGGATTTTTTTCCTCGGCCCCAAACGGCATTTCAGCCCTGATGGGCCGTCCAATTCGACGACCCGTCCAGTCAAACCGAGTTGAGGCGCGGGTCCGGTCTTAAGACCGCTCGCTAGAATGGAGTGGTCAATGGAGGTCGGGAAAAAAAACCTTTCGACGATGGGTCTCATTGTCTTCGGTGCGCTCGGCATTAGCGGATGCGCCACGACGGACTATGTCGACAAGCAGATCGCCGTGGTCAACGAGCGGATCAACACTGTCGATGCGAACGCACAGGCCGCCGCGCAACAGGCCAACTCAGCGGCACAGGCCGCCGCGGCTCAGGCGCAGCAGGCCAACCAACGGCTCGACCAGTTGACGCCGCGCGTCGACGCGCTTGAGCAACAGGCGACCCGGAGGCCGCGGAACTAGCCTTCGATCAGGTGCGTAGTCTGTAGGATGAGAAAGGCCAGGTATCGCCTTGCGATGACGCTTCTGTTCAGTGCGGGCGCGACGCCCGCGCTGGCAGTCCAACCTGTCCAGTTCCCGGATCCAACAATCGAGGCCACCGCGCCTTCCGGATTCCCTGAGCCGCAGGCGGGGTTCCAGGGCGCTCAACCGGCTGTCGAGGCACCGCCGGAATATGACAGCAGGGCGGCGATCCTGAATGTCGCCAACTGGGTGGTCGGCACGAACGACCACGGTGGGCTCCCGTTTATGGTTCTGGACAAGAAGGGGGCCATCGCCTTCATGTTCGATCCTGAAGGTCAGCTCGCAGGCGAGACGGCCGTCCTGATCGGCAGCGCGGAAGGCGATCAGTCTATTCCGGACATCGGCAACCGTGAATTGAAAGAAATCAGGATCGAGGAAAGGACGACCCCGGCCGGCCGGTTCGTCATGGAGATGGGTCCGGCGCTGGGGAAGTTCCGGCGAGTGCTCTGGGTGAACTTCCAAGACTCGATCGCGCTCCACCCGGTCATTACGTCAAACCCCGAGGAGCAGAGGACCAAGCGGCTGAAGTCTGAGTCACCGCTCGATAACCGGATCACCTATGGCTGCATCAACGTGCCCGCGGACTTTTACGCGAAGGTCGTCCGTCCCCTGTTCTTCCTGACCCACGGCATCGCCTATATCCTACCGGAGCACGGCGACATCGCCAGCTTCATCCCGGGATATCGTCCCGATTTCCCTGCATCTGCGCCGCGACTGGTGATGAGGTCCGACGGTGGCGATTAGGCCTCCGCCACGAGTTTCGCCCACTCCGCTTCCGTCACCACGCGAATTCCGAGTTCCTCCGCCTTCTTCAGCTTGGAACCGGCGCCCGGCCCCGCGACGACCAGGTCGGTTTTCGCACTGACCGAGCCAGCAGCCCGAGCGCCGAGCCGTTCGGCCTGCGCCTTGGCCTCATCGCGGCTCATGGTTTCAAGGCTGCCGGTGAACACGATTGTCTTGCCGGTCCATTCGGTCAGCTTCGCCTGGCTCTGGAACGGCTGGGGCCGCACTTCGGAGAGGAGGTCGTCCAGCGCTTCGCGATTGTGCGGCTCATGGAAGAAGTCGACGACAGCCTCGGCGACGACCGGCCCCACCCCTTCGACCCCCGACAGCTCCACTTGGGCATCCTCGCCTGTCGCAGACTCGCGCAGCTTCTCGATCGTGCCGAAGCACCGCAGCAAGTCCTTGGCGGTAACGATTCCGACATGGCGGATGCCAAGCCCGAACAGGAATCGCGCAGGTTCCGGCTCCCGCTTCACCTCGATCGCGGCCAACAGATTGTCGACGCTCTTTTCCTTCCATCCCTCCCGCCCGAGCAGATCGGCGCGCCTGGCCTTCAGCCGGAAGATATCGGCGGGTGAATGCAGCCATCCGAGCTCCACGAACTCCACGATGGTCTTCTCGCCCAGACCTTCGATGTCGAGAGCGCCGCGGCTGACGAAATGCTTCAGACGCTCGATCCGCTGAGCGGGACAGACAAGTCCGCCGGTGCAACGGACGTCGACTTCGCCTTCCTCTGCAACCGCTTCGCTCCGGCATTCAGGGCAGTGATCGGGGAAGACATAGGCCTGGCGCGAGACCTCTGGAGTGAGGTTAGCGACCACCTGCGGGATCACGTCGCCTGCGCGCTGGACACGGACCCGGTCACCGACCCGAAGACCCAGCCGGGCGATCTCGTCCCGATTATGAAGCGTGACATTGGCGACCATCACGCCGCCGACCCCCACCGGCTTGAGGCGCCCGACAGGAGTCAGTTTGCCAGTGCGGCCGACCTGAATATCTATCGCCTCAAGTGTAGTTTCCGCTTTCTCAGCAGGGAATTTGTGGGCGAGGCCCCAGCGCGGCGCACGCGCCACCTGGCCCAGCCGTTCCTGCCAGTCCAGACGACCGACCTTATACACCACCCCGTCAATATCGTACGGCAGGTCGGCCCGCCGGCGTTCGATCGAACGGTAATGCTCCAGCGCCTCATCGACCGTTTCGCACTGCTGCAGAAGTTCACTGACGGGGATTCCGAATGCCTCGATCTTCTTCATCGCGAGCAGTTGCTGCGGCGCTAAAGGTTCGCTGACTTCACCCCATCCGTGCGCCAGGAAACGCAACGGCCGGGCAGCGGTGATCGCCGGATCCTTCTGCCGGAGAGAGCCCGCGGCGGCATTGCGCGGGTTGGCGAAGATCTTGGCGCCTGCCGTTTCCTGCCTCTGGTTGAGCGCTTCGAAGTCCGCCTTCGACATGTACACTTCGCCGCGCACTTCCAGCACCGCCGGAGCCTCCGAAATCTGCTCCGGGATGTCGGAAATGGTCCGAACATTCGGAGTGACGTCTTCGCCCACCGTGCCGTCGCCGCGCGTTGCCGCGAGTACCAATTGCCCCTGCTCATAACGTAGCGAGCAACTGAGCCCGTCTATCTTCGGCTCGGCGGTAATCGCAACCGGGTCGGCTTCCGACAGGTTCAGGAAGCGCCGAACCCGGCGAGCAAATTCAACGACCTCCTCGTCGGAGAACGCATTCTCCAGGCTGAGCATCGGCCGCGCATGCTGCACCTTCGCAAGAGCGGAGGTGGGCGCCGCCCCCAACCGCTGCGAAGGAGAGTCGGCACGCACGAGGTGCGGAAAACTGGCTTCCAGCTCACGGTTTTCGCGGATGAGGGCGTCATAGGCCGCGTCGCTGATCTCAGGTTCATCCTGATCGTGATACAGCCGGTCATGACGCGCGATCTCCTTCGCAAGGCGCATCAACCGGTTGGCAGCGTCAGCTTCCGACAGCTCAGGCATCTCCGAACAATTCTTCGAGGAAGTTGACGAAGCTGGTCCACGCGCGCTCCGCCGCGACCGGCTGGTGCTCGATCCCCGGCATCGCTCCCGTGGCCTTGGGATTGGTGAAGCCATGGCCGGTGTGGCCGAAGGCATGAATCTGCCAATCCGAACCGGCCTCGGTAAGCTCCGTCGCGAGCGCCCGCACCGCGTCCGGCTTTACGAGCGGGTCATCCCAGCCTTGAAAGGCGATCACCTTTGCAGGAATTTGGAGCGGCGGAAGGCCCGGCGGATCGAACAAGCCGTGGAAGCTCGCCGCGCCTGCGATCGCGGCACCGCTCCGCGCCAGATCGAGCGCGCACATTCCGCCGAAGCAATATCCGGCGACGGCAATCCGTCCTTCATCGACCGGGTCGAGACCGCGCGACTTGTCAAGGATGGAGACGACCAGCCGTCCTAAGAACGCTCGATCATCCTTCAGGCGATTCATCTCCCCGCTCATCACCTCGCGAGGGGCACCGCGAACCGCCTTGCCGAACACGTCGGCAACAAGCGCCGTGTAACCAAGGTGGACCAGATCGCGGCCAAAGCCGATTTCCAGGTCAGACACCCCCATGACGGTTGGAAACAAAATCACCGCGGGCCGCCGCATGCCGTCACGCCTGGAAACGAGCACATGCTCCAGTTCGTGCCCTTCAAACTCGTGGGCAATTGCGGTTTCGCGGCTCATTCCATCTCCTTTAGCAGAGCCGCCATCTTCGCCACGCTGTTCATATTGCGCGCGGTGCCTCTGGCGGCGACGGGGATCTTCAGTTTTGAATCGGCAATCCCGCTGCCGTAGGCGACGTATATCTCGCGCTTTCCGAGCGCCATCCGTTCATCCGCGACGCCGGTAGCGGTCGTCAAGGCATCCGCGGAGGCTGGA
Organism: Sphingomicrobium sp.; assembly: GCA_045811225.1. Lineage (GTDB taxonomy): Bacteria > Pseudomonadota > Alphaproteobacteria > Sphingomonadales > Sphingomonadaceae > Sphingomicrobium. Next base: position 9,546 of record JBJMUK010000132.1, read on the forward strand.
GCTTCGAGGAAGATAGCGACCACCCGGTTGCCAGGCACATGGGGGAATGGATTGGCGTCCGCTACCTCCGCCATCTCCACGGCCGTTCGAACCAATACCGGCACGTCCGCGCCCATATGCTTGCCGATCGCCGATGACAGCATTGAGGCCAGGGCGCTTTCGCCCTTGTTACTGGTGAAGAGCAGGTTGCCGCTTGCGATGAACGTCCTGGGCGCATTGAGGCCAAGTTCGTCGGCGATCGCCTTTAGCTCCTGCATGACGAGCTTGCGGCCGCCGACATTCACCGCGCGCAACAAAGCGACGTAGGCGGTCTCGCTGTCGCTCACGACAGGAAGTGCGGAGGCTCATGCCGCACTCCCTCCCGCCGCTCTCGGAGAAGGCGGAAGACGGGCGCCGACCAAGTCATCCACGGCCAGATGAGGATGAACATGAAGAACATCAGTACGCCCAGCAAAGCTTCCAGGTCGGGGTAGTTGCGGCCCCATCCCTCCAGGTCGGCATAATAGAATGTGAGAGCGAGCGGTGGACCCGCCGTCCAAACCGGCACGAAGACCATCAGCAGCCATCGCGGAAACCACAGCCCTGCCACGATCGGAACGACAAAGCCGATTGCCATGATGGCGGCAATCTGGGGGGTCATGCCGGGTCGAGCAGGCGCGCCGCCTGGGCCCGCGCTTCTTCTGTGACCGAAGCACCCGAGAGCATTCGAGCGATTTCCTCCTGGCGCTCGCCCTCGCCCAGCTTCCGGACGCTC
>JBJMUK010000133.1:0-3414 GCA_045811225.1 Sphingomicrobium sp.
CAGGCTCTTCTCGATGCGTTGCCGATCGGACTCGCTCTGGTGGATCGCGATGGCCGCTTCCTGACGATGAACGAGGCTTTCCGCCGCGCAGCGGGGATGAGAGGCGACCGCCTGCCGGTCTATCCGGGCGACCTCGTGGTCAAGGAAGACAAAGCGGCCGTCGCGGACGCGGTTCGGCGGAATGCACGAGGCCCAGCGATGACCGGCGACCTCGCTGTTCGGCTCGTCCGCCGGCCGGCCGAGCCGGTTGCGCACACCAACGCCGGGCTGCGCGGCCAGGGCGATTCCGCCGTTCTTCTGCTGCTCAAGGACAATAGTGAAGAAGCCAAGCTGAAGCGCCAGGTCGCTCAGGCGACGAAGATGCAGGTTGTCGGCCAGCTCGCCGGCGGCGTGGCGCATGACTTCAACAACATCCTCACCGCGATTATCGGCCATTGCGACCTGATGCTGATGCGTCACACGCCGGGTGACAGCGACTATGACGACATCCAGCAGATCAAGTCGAACTCGAACCGGGCGGCGGGACTGACCCGGCAGCTGCTGGCCTTCTCACGCCAGCAGACGCTTCGGCCGCAGGTTCTGCAGCTTCCTGATGTCGTGACTGAAGTTTCTCATCTCCTGAAGCGGCTCCTGGGCGAGAATGTCGAGCTGGTCGTGAAGCATGGGCGCTACCTCGGCTCAGTCCGGGCCGATCCCGGCCAGCTCGAGCAGGTCATTGTCAATCTCGCCGTCAATGCGCGTGACGCGATGCAGCCGAAAGGAGGCATTCTCACGATTCAGACCTATTCGGTGAAGGCAGACCAGGTTGCCGAGCTGGGTTCCGACATCCTGCCCATCGCCGACTACAGCGCACTATCGGTCACCGACACGGGTTGCGGCATTTCGCCGAGTGTCCTGGGCAAGATCTTCGAGCCCTTCTTCACGACCAAGGAAATCGGCAAAGGCACCGGCCTCGGACTCTCGACGGTCTACGGCATCGTCAAACAGTCGGGCGGCTTCATCTTCGCCGATTCCCGCGTCGACGAGGGAACGCGCTTTGTCATCTATCTTCCGGTGTATCGCGAGGAAGCTTCCGTCGCGAAGAAGGCCCGCAAGCCGGACAAAGGCAAAGCCAACGAGCTGTGGGGCAGCGGCACCGTCCTGCTAGTGGAGGATGAGCCGATGGTCCGAAACGTTGCCGAACGGTCGCTTACGCGGCACGGCTACACGGTGATCACCGCGGACAACGGCGAGGAAGCGCTCGAAATCCTCAATCGCGGTGAGCCCATCGACCTATTGATCAGCGACGTGGTCATGCCGGGGATGGACGGTCCCACTATGGTGCGGGAGGCGCGCAAATCGCGCCCCGAGCTCAAGATCCTGTTCATGTCGGGTTATGCGGAGGAGCAGCTCAGGAAATCGATCGACATCGAGAATGTAAACTTCCTGCCGAAGCCTTTCTCGGTGACCGAGCTTGCCGAAGCTGCGCGCAACGCGGCGGGGGCGAAGTGAACGCCGAATAAAGCTTTGCGGATTTTCGATCCCGGCTTATGCGATCATCCATATGAAAGACGCGCGTTCGATCCTGATTGTTGAGGATGAGCCTCTTATTGCCATGATGCTCGAGGATTTTCTCGACTCGCTCGGTCACAACGTTCGTGGCACCTGCGACACTGTGGAAGGCGCTCTCGCTGAGGTAGAGAAGGGCGGGTTCGATCTCGCGATCCTAGACGTCAACCTCAAGGGCGAGAACGTCTGGCCGGTGGCGACCAAGCTGCGTGAGAAGAACGTGCCGTTCGTTATTGCCACGGGTGGCCACGTCGACCCGCCGCCGCCTGAGTTCGACGATGCCCCAGTGATCGAGAAGCCTTATACCGTCGATCGGGTCACTCCGGCCATCGAAGCTGCGTTGGCGGACTAACGGCGGGCTGGCCGTCGCGGCGATCGCCGCGGTGACAGCACTCACCCTTGCTATGCTAGATTTCCAGTCACGCCTGATCTTTCCTACCCACGCGGTGCCGGTCCCAGGTCCTTTGCCTGCTGGAGCGGAAACTTTGTCTGTCGAGACCTTGGACGGGGCGAAACTCGCCGGTATTCGAATCCCTCCAAGCAAGAGATCGAAATCGAAGATCCTGATCCTCGGGTTCGGTGGCAATGGCTGGAACGCTCAGGACGTCGCGGAATATCTGCACGAATTATATCCCGACGATGAGGTCGTCGCCTTCCATTATCGCGGTTACAGGCCGTCAACGGGATCGCCCTCGGCTGAAAAGCTGATCGCCGACGCTCCGTTAGTTTACGATTTCGCGGTCAAACGATTGAAGCCGGAACACGTCGTGGCTGTCGGCTTCAGCATCGGAAGCGGGATTGCCGCCCAACTCGCTGGCAGCCGGAAGCTCAATGGGTTGATCCTCGTGACGCCATTCGATTCCTTGAAGGCAGTGGCGCAGTCCATGTACCCGTGGCTGCCGGTCGGCGCTTTCTTTCAACATGAGATCGACGCGGCCGGTGCCTTGCAAAAGGTCAAGGTCCCGGTGGCGATCCTCGAGGCGGCGCGGGACGAACTGGTACCGCACGCGCGAACAGAGGCGTTGCGATCCCACGTCCCCCAGCTCGCGTTCGACCGCGTAATCCAGCGCGCTGGACACAACGACATCTACACGCGATCCGATTTTCACGCGGCCATGAAAGAAGCTCTCGACGCCGTCTTGCGCTGAAGGTCGCTTGCCAGTGGCCCTTGCTAGCCGAGGGCACGCCATCCATATTGTTGAGATCAAAGGAGCAATCTCGAAGCGGGACGCGTTAACTTTCCGTCAGAGTTGATTGTGCGACAAACTGGGGTAGCATACCCCAAATAGAGGACGGCCGTCAGCGGCCGCGATATAAGGACGGGAATGACCAAGCTTTCAGGTGGCGGCGACGGCAAGAGCACCCTCTACTGCTCGTTCTGCGGGAAGTCGCAGCACGAAGTCCGCAAGCTGATCGCCGGCCCCACCGTTTTCATATGCGATGAATGCGTTGAACTCTGCAACGACATCATCCGCGAGGAATCCAAGTCGGCGCTCGTCAAAACGCGTGATGGGGTCCCGACGCCGTCGGAGATCTGCAAGGTCCTCGACGATTATGTGATTGGGCAGGGCCGCGCCAAACGTGTGCTCTCGGTCGCGGTGCACAATCATTACAAGCGGCTCAACCACGGCTCCAAGGCGGGCAATGAGGTCGAGCTGGCCAAGTCGAACATCCTGCTCATCGGTCCAACGGGCTGCGGCAAGACGTTGCTCGCGCAGACCCTCGCGCGCATTCTCGACGTGCCATTCACGATGGCCGATGCGACGACGCTCACGGAGGCCGGCTATGTCGGCGAGGATGTCGAGAACATCATCCTGAAGTTGCTACAGGCGTCGGACTACAACGTCGAAAAGGCCCAGCGCGGCA
>JBJMUK010000134.1:0-2838 GCA_045811225.1 Sphingomicrobium sp.
TCCCCCGCGTCTAGTCCGAACGCGACGGCGGACTGCAGGTTCGGCGCGCTTGAAAAGGTCAGGAACTGGTGAGCGCGGGCTACCAATGTCGCAAGCTCGGGCGCGGCCACCAGCCAGCCGATCTTCCAGCCCGTCAGTGAGAATATCTTGCCCGCCGAACCGCATTTGAGCGTCCTTCTCGCCATGCCCGGTAGCGCCGCGATGGGGATAAAGCTCTGGCCGTCCAGCAGCAGATGTTCCCAAACCTCGTCGCTGATGACGATCAGATCATGATCCCGAGCCACTGAGGCGACGGCCTCCAGCTCCGCGGCGTCGAACAGGCGCCCGGTCGGATTGTGCGGATTATTGAAGACGATCGCTCTCGTGCGGCCCGTCACTTCGGCAGCAATCGCTTCGCGCGCAATGCGCCAGAGCGGCGGCTGCAACGCCACTTCCCGAACGACGCCGCCGGCTCGTCGAATGAGCGGTGCATAAGCGTCGTAGGCCGGGGTCAGGATGATCACCTCGTCGCCGGGTCGAAGCACCGAAAGGAGGCTTGCGGCCAGCGCCTCGGTGGCGCCGCTGGTGACGCAGACATGCTCCGCATCCAAGGTCAGCCCGTGATGCCGGTTGTAGTGTTCGGCAACCGCCCGGCGCAGGATCGGCAGCCCACGAGAGGGCGCATATTGGTTCGACTGTTCGCGAACCGACGCGGCCGCTGCTGCCAGGATTTCGTCCGGCCATCCGAAGTCGGGGAAACCCTGCCCCAAGTTGACGGCGCGATGCTTGGTGGCTGCAAGCGACATGCGCTCGAACACGCTTGTGCTCATCTGCTCATAGAGTGGGTTCATGGCTGCCCCTCCTTGCAGGCCTGGCTACGCGCCGCAATCGATGACCCGCCATTCTGTGACAAGCGGCACCCAACTGCTATTGCCGCCTCGTCATGACAGCTCCGGCCCGATCCCCTTCCCACTGGCGAGAGATTGCGCGCGGGCCGTTCGCGCTGATCGAGTTCGAAGGGGAGTGCCGCCTCTTCCGAAATCCGAAGGGAATTGTCACCACGCGCAGCTCCGCCCACCTGCCCGCTGCTCTCGAGCAGCTTCGGGACACCGACGCGGTGGGCTTCATCGGCTATGAGGCGGGTCATGCGCTGGAGCGCGCAATCGTCCACGCTTCCCCGCCCAAGCCGACCGAGCCGCCCCTCCTCTGGTTCCTGACAGGATGCGAGTCTGAGGTTGCGCCCCCCCTTCCCGATCCCGCGGGAGCATGGGCCGGCCAACCCATGCCGCTGATCGCGCGGGCGGACTATCTCGTCGCCGTCGAGCGCATTCGCGAGTACATCCTTAATGGCGATATCTATCAGGCGAACCTGACGTTCCCTGCTGATGTCGAGGTGCAAGGACATCCCTTGGCGCTTTACGCGCAGCTTCGAAAGCGGGCGGGGGCAAGCTGGGGCGCGGTGCTCTTCACCGGCGAGCACTGGATTCTGTCGTTCTCGCCAGAGCTCTTTTTTACGGCAAAAGGTGCTCGTGTGACTGCGCGGCCGATGAAGGGAACGGCGCCTCCCGACAGTTCGCCCGGTGCGCTGCGGGATGATCCCAAGCAGCGCGCCGAGAACCTCATGATCGTCGATCTGTTGCGGAATGATCTCTCACGTTTCGCGAAAACCGGGACCGTGAAAGTGCCGGAATTGTTTGTCGTCGAAACTTATCCGACCGTGCTGCAGATGACGTCCACCGTGACGGCGCAGCTTGAAGAGGGGGTCGGTCCGGTGGACCTGCTCGGCGGCATCTTCCCGTGCGGATCGGTGACGGGCGCTCCCAAGATCCGTGCCATGCAGATCATTGCGGAGCAGGAAACCGTTCCACGCGGCGTTTACACGGGCTCGATCGGCATGCTGACCAAGGGGGGAGATGGGGCGTTCAATGTCGCGATCCGCACAATGGTACTGCCGGTCGGATCCGGTACTGCCCGCCTTGGGCTTGGCTCCGGTGTCGTCGCCGACAGCGTCCCGGAGAGCGAGTGGGAAGAATGCAAGCGCAAGGCCATGTTCGTGGGGACCGAACCAAGCTTCGGGCTGATCGAAACCATGCGCATCGTCAGCGGCGGCGTGCCTGACCTTGATCTGCATCTGAACCGGATGGAGCGAAGCGCGACTGCGTTCGGCTTCACCTTTGATCCGGCGGCCGCACGGTCGCAGGTCTTGGCGCCTGCGCAGGAGCACGGATCAGGCCGCCTTCGACTGGAGCTTCGTCACGACGGTCGTACGGAGATCGCGCTTAGTCCGCTGCCTGATATTCCAGAACAGGTCGACATCGCCCTGGCGCAGTGCTCGACCTCGAACGAAGATTTTCGGCGACACCATAAGACAACGGATCGCGCCTTCTATGACGATCCGCGGGCGGAGAGCGGTGCGTTTGAAGTTCTGTTCGTGGACGAGGACGGATATCTGACCGAGGGCAGCTTCACCAATATCTTCGTGGAGAGCGACGGCCGGCTACTAACTCCGCCGAGCAGTCGCGGGCTCCTGCCTGGTATTCTCCGACAGCGATTGCTGGCTTCCGGAGAAGCGGTCGAAGCGGATCTGCGCGTCCGTGACCTCGCAGGCGGGTTCCTGATCGGCAATGCCTTGCGAGGATTGATCCGCGCACGATTGCGGGAGCCCGCTTACGCCTGAGCCGCCCCGCAAATACCGAGGAAGTTCCGCAACAAATCGTAACCGTGCTCGCTGGCAATGCTTTCCGGATGAAACTGAACGCCGTGGATCGGCAGCTCCCGGTGACGCAAACCCTGGATCGTGCGGTCGCTCCCTTCCGCATTGCCGACCAAATCCTCCGGCACGTCACGAAGCACGAGCGA
>JBJMUK010000135.1:0-5305 GCA_045811225.1 Sphingomicrobium sp.
TCGATCGTCCAGTGGCCGCTGTTGTGCACCCGTGGCGCGATCTCGTTGACGATGGGACCGTCGGCCGTTGCGAAGAATTCGACCGTCAGGACACCGATATGCCCTAGGGCCTCGGCAATTGCGAACGCCATCTGCTCCGCCGCCGGCACCTGCGCGTCGATCGGATCGCCAGCGGGAAGAGTGGATCGGCGCAGAATGCCTTCGCGATGCTCGTTGCGGGGCGCATCGAAGCGCACGCACTCCCCGGTTTCCGAGCGCGCTAGGATGATGGAAAATTCGGCCTCGAAGTCGATGCGGGCCTCAGCCACGGTCGGTTGCCCGCCAAGCGACGCAACTGCGCTTTCAAGGTCGTCGGGGCTCGTGACCCAAGCCTGACCCTTGCCGTCGTAGCCCATCCTGCGGGTCTTCAGCACCATGGGCAGGCCCAAGTTCTGTACCGCCGTCCCGGCGTCCTCCAGGCAGTCCACGATGTGCCAGGGCGCAACGCGAGAGCCAGTGTCCTCGATGAACCGCTTCTCGGTTGCCCGGTCCTGAGCGACTTCCAACGACCTGGTGCTTGGGCGCAGCTTGTGCCCCAGCACTTCGAGGGGCTTTGGCGGCAAGTTCTCGAACTCATAAGTAATGACGTCCACCTGCTCTCCGAAGCGCAGCAGCGCAGCGGTGTCGTCGAAGGCAGCACGCGTGAAGCTCACGGCCACGTCGGCGGCCACGGGATGTTCGTGCGGATCGAAGACATGACAGGTATAGCCGAGCTTTGCGGCCGCAACGCTGAGCATGCGGCCAAGCTGGCCACCGCCGATAATGCCGATGGTCGAACCGGGTGCGACAATCATTCCGGAGATTCGGCGACCGCTTGTGTTTGCTTATCCCGGAACGCTTCCAGTCGAGCCGCAAGCCCCTCGTCCGATCCGGCGAGGATAGCCGCCGCGAGCAGTCCTGCGTTGACGGATCCCGCCTTGCCGATCGCCAAGGTCCCAACAGGGATGCCGGCGGGCATCTGAACGATGGAAAGCAGGCTATCCATGCCTTTCAGCGCCTGGCTTTCGACGGGCACTCCAAGCACCGGGACGCTCGTCATCGACGCCGCCATTCCGGGCAGGTGTGCGGCGCCACCTGCGCCAGCGATGATCACCTTCAGTCCACGCTCCTTGGCGGATCGGGCATAATCGTAAAGGCGCTCAGGGGTTCGGTGCGCGGACACCACCTTTGTTTCATGGGTGATCCCCAGGCTCGACAGGGTATCGGCTGCGTGGCGCATCGTCTCCCAATCTGAGCGGCTGCCCATGATGATCCCGACCAGCGGCTGGCTCATTATTTGCCCCAGATGAAAACCAAGAGCGCGCTCGTTTAGGAAGATGCTGGACCATGCGCAACGCCGGTAACCATGTCCCTATATTTTCAGACAAGGGAATTGCAGTAAACAACAGTCGGACACGGGGTACGACCGGATCATGAGCACGGACCAGTTTGGCGCGTTCGAAAGCGTCTCCCAGCACGGCGAAGAAGTCCAGCGGCTTCGCGGCGAAGTCGCGCGCCTGGAACTGAAGGTCTCGCAACTGGATCGCCTCGCGCACGAAGACTCGCTGGTCCGCCTGCCGAATAGGCGCGGATTGCTGCGCTCTCTCGAAAAGCTGATTGCCCGGGTCACCCGCTACGGCGACGATGCGGCCTTCCTGTTCATCGATATCAACGGCCTGAAGCGGATCAATGACAATTTCGGCCACCCGGCTGGGGATGAGGCCTTGCTGCACGTCGCGGAGTGCCTGGTGCAGGGCGTGCGCGCCAGCGATTGCGTGGCGCGCATCGGCGGTGACGAATTCGCGGTGCTGCTGGAACATGCCGATGAAGCCACCGCGCGCGACACTGCAGCGCGCCTGATCGGTCAGGTGGCTGAGTGCCGCTTCAGCTACAATGGAAACGAAATGCCGCTGAATGTCGCGATTGGGATTACCCAGATCGTGGCGGGTGATAATCCGGCCGAGGTCATGCTGCGCGCGGACCAGCAGATGTATCGGATGAAGGCGAAGCGTTAGCGCTCCGAAAGATAATAGCGGTCGCGGACCCCGAGCCTGTCGTCGAGTTCGTAGACGATTGGCTGGCCGGTCGGGATTTCCAGCCCGACGATATCCTCATCGGCGATGTTCGAGAGGTGCTTCTCAAGCGCGCGGAGTGAATTGCCGTGCGCAGCCACGATCACGCGTTTGCCAGATCGGAGCGCCGGCGCGATCTCGGCTTCAAAATAGGGAAGTGCGCGAGCGATCGTGTCCTTGAGGCTTTCCGTCTGCGGGACCGGCAGTCCCGCGTAGCGGCGATCCTGCCCGACATCGAAGGGGCTTCCCGATTCGATTGGCGGCGGCGGGATGTCGAACGACCGGCGCCAGATCTTGACCTGTTCGGCGCCCACCTTGTCGATCATCTCCTGCTTGTTGAGGCCCGTCAGGCCGCCGTAGTGGCGTTCGTTGAGGCGCCAGTCCTTTGTGACCGGAAGCCAGACCCGGTCCATCTCCTCCAGCACGAAATTCAGCGTGCGAATGGCGCGCGTTTGCAGCGACGTGAAGCAGCAGTCGAAATCCATGTCCTTCGCGGTCAGGAGACGTCCCGCTTCCCGTGCTTCCTCAACGCCCTGATCGGTCAGGTTGACGTCCCACCAGCCGGTGAAGCGATTTTCCAGGTTCCACTGCGACTGGCCGTGGCGAAGAAGGACGAGCGTCGGCATCGAAGGTCTGGGCTCCGTATGGGCGGCCGCGAGGTCGTGCGGCCGCGTGTTCCGCTAGGAGAAGTGTCGCAAGCGGGCAAGGGGAGGCGAAGTCCCGCTTAAGCTGCCTTGCAGCGGGTTAATCCACCTGCGGCGGATGGGGTTCACGAACATTCTCGTCTCGCGGGACACAGCGCATCAAAGCGCCGCTCCGCGGATTGCGGACAAAATCTATCGAATAGACGGGCAGTTCCACGCCGATGCCCTCATCGATCCCATCCTCCCGCAAGGCGTATGTACAGATGCCCGCAGCGTTCAGTGCTGACAAGGATCGCAGGAAACTGGCGAATGGGGCGTTGGGTCCAAGGCTGATCGCGAGCACACTGCTGGGTCCATCAGTGTTCACTTGAGCATGCTCTTCGAGCGCCAACGGATTTGCCACACTGCCATCTTGAAACCGCCATCGACCGTCTGGCGATAAGGTTGGGAGCGGTTTCTTGTCCTGTTCCAACAGGCGAAAGTAGGGCCATGGCGTTACATAAATCTGGGGATCCGGTTTCGGTCTTTGGTGCAATCTCGTCGAAAAATAGTAGCCGTCAGCCAAGAGCAGGAGGAGCACCAATAGCACCAGCGTAGGTCGGCGAGTTGTTCTCACTTACCCAGCGTACATTTTGCGCAAACATTCGCAATGTGGGGGCAGAACCAGGCCGCGCGTTACATCACCCCTTCGCCCGCCGTTCCTCGGCGAAGCCCTTTAGCTCCGGCAAAACTGCGTGGAGCGCCTCCAAACAAGCGGCCGCCAGATATTTCGAGCGCTGCGGCGACCAGCCATAAACCGGATCTGGCAGGTCGAAATTGTCCTTGAACGGCATTTCCAGGGTCATCGAGACGCAGCCAAACCGCTCGGCCAACTGGGTGGTCGACATCGACATATTTGCCTGACCGGGGGCGGGGACCTCGTAGCCCTGCTGCGTCTGGAAGTCCGGCGAAAGGCGCTCGAGGGTACGACTGAATAGCGTGAAGAGTTCGCCCTGTGCCTCAGTGTAAGAGGGGATACCCTCAAAACCCGCGAGGAAGTTGGCGGGGATGGCTTCGTCGCCGTGCACGTCCATCGCGAAATCCACACCGGTTTCGTCCATCGCATTGCGGACGCAAAGGACTTCGGGGCTCCGTTCCACGGTCGGCGCATGCCACTCCCGGTTGAGGTTCACGCCGACCGCATTGGTGCGCAAGTGGCCACGGCGCGATCCGTCCGGGTTCATGTTCGGCACGACGTGGAAGGTGCACTCCCGGCGAAGAACACGCGCTACGGGATCATCCTCGTCCGCGAGCTTTTCCAGCGCCCCTTCCATCCACCACTCGGCCATGCTCTCGCCAGGATGCTGGCGGGCATAGAGCCACACACGCAGTGGCCCTTCGCCAATGGTGAGGCAGTCGATGTCCTGCCCGTCCAGCGACTTGCCGAGCGAGCGGTAGCGGACGCCGTCGAGCGAGGCGACGGACGTGATCAGGTCGTGGTGCCGCTCCATCGAGAATGGCGCGAAATAGGCGATCCAGACCGTATCTGTCGGCGGAGTGAAGCGGATCGTGAGGATTCCCTCGGCGTAGCTGGTGTCTTCTACCCGCAGCCACTCTTCGCGGTCGAAAGACATGCAGGCGCGGTAATCCGGCCAACCGTTCGGATAGGCCGATCCGGCGCAATTCGTGATGCGCAACGTGACCTCGCGTCCGGCACCACCCGCGAGGCGGAAAAAGAACCACTGGTAAAAGTCGGACTGGTGGTCCTTCATGATCTCGAGGTCCGCACTGTCGCCGCTGACATCGACGACGCGGATGTTGCCGGCGTCGAACGCGCTTGAAATGATGATCGCCATCGAACCTTACTGACCAGAAGAATGCGGGATGCGCGCCTGATAGTCGTGGCGCAGCGGGGAGGGAAGCCCGGCAGTTGCGTGGAACCCGCATGCTGTTTGCACGTCTCGCAGCGAAGACTGGCCTTCGCCACCTTGGTTCATTAGCGAGCGTGCTGAAGCGCTTACCACATAACCGGAGACTCCATGACCGACCAGGAATCCAAGCCGACTGTCCTCGTGACCGGAGGTGCCGGATATATCGGCAGCCACGCCGTGCTTGCCTTGAGGGCGGGAGGATGGCCAGTAGCGGTGATCGATAACCTGTCCACGGGACGCCGCGAGGCAGTGCCGGACGACGTGGCGTTCTTCGAAGGGTCGATCGCCGATCGCCCATTGGTGGAGAGGATCGTTTCCGGCCAGAACGTTCGGGCGATCATGCACTTTGCCGGATCGATCGTGGTCCCGGAATCGGTCGAGAAACCGCTGGACTATTATCTGAACAATACGGTCGGCAGCCATGCGCTGATTTCCGCGGCGGTCGCAGCGGGCGTGAAGCACATCCTCTTTTCGTCGACCGCCGCCGTCTACGGTGCGCCTGAGGTCATACCGATCTCAGAAGACAGCCCGAAGGTGCCGATCAACCCTTACGGCCAGTCCAAGCTGATGACGGAGCACATGCTGCGGGATTCCGCCGCGGCCTATCCGTTCAACTATGGCGCGTTACGCTACTTCAACGTCGCAGGCGCCGATCCGGAGG
>JBJMUK010000136.1:0-7021 GCA_045811225.1 Sphingomicrobium sp.
GTGGTAAGGATAGGGCGAACAGCCTCCTGGGAGTGCGTAGTACGCCGATCCATATGCCATCGCTGTCATGCCTGCGACTGCCCCGATCGCGATCCCGGCACCGATCGGATAATCGCCCCAGCCGTTCCAATCGCCGCCCCAGTCGTTGTCGACGTTGATGTCGCCAGTATTGATATTGCCATTGTTGGTTCGATTGCCGCTGTTGTTGATGCCGCCGCCTTGGCCGGGCCGCTGACCGGGCCTGCCGGCGCCACCCACACCACCAACGCCGCCGGCGCCGCCGACGCCACCGACACCACCCGCGCCACCGACGCCTCCCGGACGGCCGGGCTTGCCAGCCCCGCCGACGCCACCGACTCCGCCGGGACGGCCAGCACTGCCGACCCCGCCGACGCCACCGGGGCGCCCGGCACTGCCGACGCCCCCGGCTCCGCCTGGCCTGGTCGACGGGCGACTATAACCCCCCGATGGGCGGCTATAGCTGCCGCCCCTGCTGAAGCCCGAACCGCCATAGCCGCTGCGGCTACCGCCGTAGCTGCCCCGGCCAGCGCTGCTGCGGCCGCCGCCACCGTAGCTCCCACGGCTGGCGCCGCCGTAGCTACCGCGGCCGCCGCCACCGCCGCGGCTCATGCTGCTCGCTCCGCCGCCGCTGAAGCCGCCGCCACCGCGACCGCCGCCACCGCCGCCGCGGCCGCCGCGCGCATCGACTTCCTGGATCATGAAGGCGGTTAGGCCAACGAAGGCACTGAGCATCGCCAAAGTTTGGATCTTGCCGCGCATGTTACTCTCCCGCTCCCTTATAGGTGGCCATCTGAATCCGCTTTGCGTTCGCGTCGGGGACAAAGGTGAAGTCCGCGTCGGTGAAAGCCGGATTCAATTGCCAATTCAGGCGAGCCGTGAATGTTGGGCGCGACGGATCCGTTCGGTCGACGATTACCACCTTTCGAGGCCATGGCTGGGCGCCCTTTTGAACCCAGACCTCCCAATCGACCTCGGCTTCACGGAAAGCGAAGTGGTCGGTCGCTACGCCATCAATCGTCGCCGATCCGACTTCATAGGCAGACTTGAGCGCCCTGATGCGATCCGCATTGACCCCTTCGCCCCATCGAAAAAGATCCTCCAAAGGCAGGCGAATACCAAATTTGGCGTAGATCGTGTCCAGCACTTCGCGATTGGTCGCAGGAGCGGGAACGGTGGAATAGTAGCCGAGTTGCGGCGAATAGACCGTGAAATTCTTGCCGTCATATATGAAGCGGCGGTTTTTTATATCGCTGGCATAATCGACGACGAATCCGGGGCGGCGGATTTTGTAGGTTGTCACGCCATCGAGCTGAATGCGCTGCCCATCGTTCGTGACTGCGTCGAGACTGCCCTGGGATGTCAGGCCGAGCGTCGTTGCGGACATTAGGAAATTACTCATTTCCTTGAGCGCTTCGATGGCGCCGTCCTCGATCGTCCCTTCGTTGGCGATGGGATCCGCTTGCGCCCATTGAGGCATGGCCGCGCCGGGGCTTTGCGCCATGGCGCTCGGCGCCAGTAGGAAAGACAGGGCCATCGTCGGGGCTAGAACCAAATAGCGTGAACTCTTCATGCGATTTCTCCGGAGCCGTGCGTGCCGGCTACTGGAGTCGCTTAACAACCCTTCCATGCGATAATCATCGGGCTAACCCTTGGACCTGCGCGGGAAGTCCCTTATGCTCAAATAGTATCGGCACGCCCCTTTCGATCGCATTGCCCAGTTGGCTCGCTGGGCCTCCGGCCTCTGCGAGCTCCAATCGTGAGGCCTGTCACAAAGCTGGGTTTACCCTGATTGGAATTGCCATTTCGCTCCTTACGAATGGCCGAGTGACCGGACGAGAGTTCACGATCCGGCTCTAGGAGTGTATCATTAGCAGCGTTCGAGCCAAGGCCGCTAACGGCAGGCTCGGGCGCGCAAGAGAGCGAGCCGAACGAGCCTATGACCAGCCCGATCAGAAGGATTATCATTGTCGACGATCACGACGCGGTCCGTCGGGGGGTACGGCAGTTGCTAGAGGCCGAGCCTTATTATCAGGTGGTCGGTGAGGCCTCGGATGGCAGGTCAGGGCTCGAATTGGCGAAAGAAACCCGCCCAGACATTGCGATCCTGGACTATTCGGTGCCTGAGTTGAACGGCCTGGATCTGTCGCACGCCCTCAAACGCGAATTGCCCAAGATCGAAATCCTACTGTACACCATGCACGATCGCGAAGAGATCATCATGAATGTCTTGCGCGCTGGTGTCCGGGGCTTCGTCCTCAAGTCCGATACCGAAAAACACCTGATTGCAGCGCTTGACGCGCTTTCGATCCGTCGCTCCTACTTTTCCGGAGCGATTTCGGACACGCTCCTGGAACAGTTTCTCGACAGCAAACCGCAGGCGACAGCGAGCAGCCTGACCCATCGCGAGCGTGAGATTGTCCAACATGTTGCCGAGGGGCGCATAAACAAGGAGATCGCCGCCCGGCTCGACATCAGCGTAAAGACGGTTGAGACCCACCGGGCGAGCGCAATGCGAAAGTTGAAGCTGAAAACTACAGCCGATCTCGTGCGCTATGCAGTTCGGAACCAGCTGACGCAGGCCTAGATTCGTTTCTAAATGTTCAAACAGGCAGCAGTGCGCCTAATTCAAAATGGGCTAAGCGGCCAGGGGCACGCTGGCGGTAACCTTGGCGCCGCGTTTTAAATTTCTTATCCGGAAGCGCCCATTCAGCAGCTGTATGCGGTGACGCATTCCTTGCAATCCGACACCTTCGCTATCGGTGACGCTTCTCAGGTTTACTATCCCAATACCGTTGTCGCTCACGGCCAGACGGATGCACGCTCCGCGATTCTCGAGCACAACATGTACGGCCGTTGCGTGCGAATGACGGTGGATGTTCACCAGCGCCTCTTGGGCGACCCGCAGCAGCGTTGAGGAGATTGACGGGTCAACCGGGGATTGATCGCCAAAGCACTTGAAGGTTGTTGAAATACCGGTCCGGCGTCCGAAGCCGCGCGCAAGGATGCCCACGGCGGAACAAAGCCCGGCCTCACCTAATTCGGCCGGATGGTGCAGGAACGATAATGTCCGAATTTCCCGGTCGAGCTGACCCACCGTCCGCTGCATGTCAGCCAAAAGAGCCTCATGTGCGCCGCTCTTCTCGACGTCCCTTAGATGGGCGAGGCTGAGGTGAAGCGACACCAGCAACTGGCCGGCTGAGTCATGTAATTCCTGACCAATACGGTCGCGCTCATATTCATGAGCCTTCAGCACGGCATCGGCCATCTCTGTATCGGAAGGCCCAACGGCACCCGGTCTTGAATAGCGATTCAAAGGGTCTCCAGGCGCCCCTGCCTGGCCTGCTGTCGACTTCGCTAGATGGATATCCACGTTGCGCCCCTAAGATAAGGGCCACCGCCGTAAACAGAGTGGCCCTACGCCGACTCGGCAGTCTAATATAGGTTAAAAAGAGCTGTTAGTCACCAGTTCGATGACAGACCGCAAAGCCAGTGTGGATTGCCTTAGCGTGAAGGACCCACCCCCGTTAGGCTTTCAAGCCGCTTGCGCGCACCGTCTGCGAATTCGCGCGCCACCGCCTTGACGGTCTCGGTCTGAGAAAGCGTGGCTGGCACGTCGAGCGGATCAGGGGTTCGGCGGCGTACCGCGGCCAGCAGTAGCTCATTGGTGCGCGCGTCGTGCAACTCGACTGCGTAGAGTAACGAGCCAGTAAAGGTGCCGGTCTTGCCAAGCGCACTCTTGAGCGCGCTGATGCCGAAGCCCATGGGCGTAACCCGAGTGGCGGTGGCAATCCCGCCCTTGGTCTTGGTCGCGCCGAGAATTGTGACACGCAGCCTTAACGTGTCCGCCTGCGGTCTGGCGGGCGTCGGAAAACTCTTTGCGATCTCCGACCGGAGTTCGTCGGAAATGATCACTGCATATTTTTGCCGATCAGCCGGATCTACGCCATCGAATTGCGCGTCGGGCCCCTGATAAACGGTCGTCGGATCCACGATCACCGTCCGGTATTTGGTGAAGACTGAAGCGGGCTGAGCATAGGTCCAGGATTCCGTTCCGGGCTTGTCCTGGGTCATCCGGTTTGAAGATGACAGGGCGGCGGGTGCATGGTCTTTCGTCTGTGCGGCTGCGGGCACGGCGTTGACCATGAAAAACGCCGGCACCGTCAGTTGGCACAGGATCCAGGCCTTGGCGGTCATAAAATCATTCCTCTTGCTCACGCCTATCGATCAAGCTGTCGCATCCAACAAGGGAGTGCTCCATCAGGACAAACCCTGAACCCATTCGCCATTTCTATGGGAGCCGAGAAAACCTAGGAATCTGCACGAGGCACAAAATGAATGTCCGCGAATGCTGCTCGGTCATTGCTTGGAGTTGTCCCCAGACGCGAACGCTCAATGATGAGTTATTTCCCGGCGGGCGCTATCGGCGGCCGGATCGGCATTTCAAATCCAGGGGGGTATTTCTGCCAAGGATAGCCCGCTTTGGCTGCCTCGAACCCAACCTTGTAGAGGGCACGCATATAATCTGTTTCGAACTGCTCCTTGTGCGGGACATCGAAGGTTGGCGGGATGAACGCCAGGTTGAAATCAACCCCGTCACGCTGTGTGATGGCGTAGATCCTATATAGGTCTCCGATGCCTTGGGTCCTGGTGAGGGAATCGATGGCACGCATCGCGATCGTCATGGTTCGCCGCTCAGTGCTCGCCCAGTCAGGGTCAAGCCGGGCATTGCGAATGATGTAGGCAATCCTCCTGCGCTCTGGAGCACCGGCCGCAGACACCGATGGAGGGTAAAGGAAGACCTGAGCGATGGTGCCGCCATCGACATGCATTTCCTGATATTTCGCCCCGTTCAGGTTGACGTCGATCATCACCGGAGGAAAGGCGCCCGGGATAGCGGCCGATGCGAGTAAAATGTTGCGGAACAAGGCTACGGCTCGAGGATCCTGGCTGGTAGCGATCGCCGTCATGTTCCAGATAACGGGCTCCAGCGAGTCCATGTTCGTCGTGCCAACCAGCAAGATACGCCCCTTGGCATATTCTGCCGCAATCTCGTCGAGCATCGAACGTGAGATGTAGGATTCGATGACCTTGGCAAGGGGCCGCGTGTCCGCCAAGGAATCGCCGAAGAGAAGTGCCGCCATTCCTCGCTTCTTGAAAACATCCTTCGGCGTGATCGTCGTGTAGACTTTCTCCAAGGCCACATCATATTTTGGCCCAAGGAACGCAAAGGGCGCGATCAACGCGCCGGTGCTGACTCCCGTGACGACCTTGAATTCTGGCCGAGTGCCTGCCGCCGTCCAACCATTTAAAAAACCGGCACCGTAAGCGCCGTTGTCGCCTCCCCCGGAAATCGCAAGAAAATAGGCAGGGGGAAGATTGCCGCCCCGCCCCTGAGTTAAAAGCCAAGCCTCTTCCCGGGCGAGCGCAGCTCGAGCTTCGGCGGCAAAGCTACTTGATTCCCGCGAAACCAAATAGCGCATTGAGCCGATTGCCGGGCCAGCCTGAAGTGCGCTCGACATGGGGACCGCAGGCAGACGATCCGGAGTGCTGCAGCCAGCAGTGCCAAGATGCGCTACTGCTACAACCGCCAGCAAATTTGACCAATAGGACCGCCTCATATCATTGCCCCATGCTTCACCATTTGGAAGTCACCTGCGGAGCGAGCCCAGGCCATCCTTACAAACCCTCAGTTGCTTTGAGGCAACTCGGGACTAACCCCAATTCCCGCAAGACGTTGCGTGGTCGATTTTGCCTCTAGTGACAGACCTTCGCGGCAGAGCTCTGACGTCGCGGGGCTGATCACAGTTTTGAACGAGTGCAAAAGGGGTAGTGACATGCGAAAATTTCTTCTTGCGGCGGTCGCGATCGGTGCAATCTCAGCGCCCGCGACAGCCAGGGATGGGCAAGGCTATGTCGGAATTGAAGCTGGCGTCCTGTGGGCAAAAGACCAGAACGCGGACGTCTTAGTCGACTATACGACAACGCAGCTGCCGGGAACGGTCATTCCTGCGCCGGCACCAACCGACACTTTATTCAACAACGTCTTCGGGCTCGATACGGAGATGGGTTACGACATTGGCCTCTACGGCGGATATGACTTCGGCATGTTCAGGCTCGAGGGGGAGATCGATTGGAAGCACGCCAATCTGGACGAGCTCGATATCGATTCAGACTTCGTCGACGCAATTGACATAATCGACGCCAACACCCAGTTCGTCGATTCGGATTTCGAGCTCGACGAAGCGGTCGGGGCGCTTTCATTCATGGTGAATGGCCTGTTCGACTTCGGCGACCAGGACGGATTGTCCTTCCAGGCCGGCGTAGGCGCGGGCTGGGCCAAGGTCAAAATGGTCGATGAAAAGGATGGTGCCTTCGCCTGGCAAGTAATCCTGGGCGCCAACTATGCGGTCAGCCCCAACATCGACGTTGGAATGAGGTACAAATATTTCGCCACAGGCAATCTTGATTTTGGCAGCGGCGACAATGCGGTCGCAACCTTTGCAGGATCGAGAGGTGCAACGGGTTTCAACGCGGTGGGAGGCGTACCGGTACCCGTCATCCAGAACATCACTGCGGACGTTTTCACCGATGTCGACGCGAAGTTTCGGTCGCATAGCTTCGTCGCTACGCTGACCTACAATTTCGGAGCCCCGCCGCCACCGCCACCGCCACCGCCACCACCGCCGCCGCCGCCTCCGCCGGCGACGCAGACCTGCCCGGACGGCTCGGTCATCCTTGCAACCGACGCGTGCCCTCCGCCGCCTCCGCCGCCGCCCCCGCCTCCGCCTCCGCCTGAGCCAGAGCGCGGATAAGGCGCGAAGAAGTCCCTCCCCGCGCTCCCCTCTCAGCGGGGAGGGACATTCTACAGCCGAAGAGTGAGCAACCGGCTATTACGGCTGTCATTGCTAGGCCTGCTAACCCGTTAGAATTTGATGTTGTTTCCGCCCTTGCAGAGCGCCACCCTCCCGGTTCGGTAGTCAATATCGCCGGGCAGTTTCCA